>NZ_JAKJSQ010000027.1:0-52141 GCF_050337105.1 Aliivibrio kagoshimensis | reverse complement strand
CTTATAGAAAATCAATAGATTAATGCTGAATTCTAACAATTAGCCCAGAAAATCCCTATTTATAGCAATAAAACGTAGTTGAGATCACTATTTAATGTAATAAAATAGAGGTGTAGATCACGATAAATGCATATTGTAATACAAATAAGTTCAAAATAGGGTAATCTAATTGTCAGTTAACTCTGAAACTTAAAAGGCTGAAAAAATGACTATTGATACTTTTGTTGTTCTCGCCTACTTCTTCTTTTTGATCGCTATTGGTTGGATGTTCCGTAAGTTCACAACCTCAACCAGTGATTATTTTAGAGGGGGCGGCAAAATGTTATGGTGGATGGTTGGTGCAACAGCCTTCATGACACAGTTTTCAGCATGGACGTTTACAGGTGCCGCAGGACGCGCGTTCAATGACGGCTTCGTTATTGTAATCCTATTCTTAGCCAATGCCTTTGGCTACTTTATGAACTATATGTATTTCGCTCCAAAGTTCCGTCAATTACGAGTGGTCACTGCAATAGAGGCAATTCGTCAGCGCTTTGGGAAAACGTCCGAGCAGTTCTTCACGTGGGCAGGCATGCCTGACAGCTTGATCTCTGCAGGAATCTGGCTAAATGGTCTCGCTATTTTTGTCGCTGCCGTTTTCAATATTCCTATGGAAGCCACCATAGTAGTCACAGGTTTAGTCCTGGTTTTGATGGCGGTAACCGGCGGTTCGTGGGCGGTTGTTGCTTCTGACTTCATGCAAATGCTCGTCATCATGGCAGTAACAATTACCTGTGCGGTGGCTGCATATTTCCATGGTGGAGGTTTAACCAACATCATTGCTAACTTTGACGGCGACTTCATGTTAGGTAACAACCTAAACTACATGAGTATCTTCATCCTTTGGGTTGTTTTCATCTTCGTTAAACAGTTCGGTGTGATGAATAACAGCATCAATGCGTACCGCTACTTATGTGCAAAAGACAGTGAGAATGCCCGTAAAGCAGCAGGGCTTGCTTGTATCTTAATGGTTGTTGGCCCCCTGATTTGGTTCTTACCTCCTTGGTATGTCAGTGCTTTTATGCCTGATTTTGCAAATCAATACGCATTCATGGGTGATAAAGCAGGTGATGCAGCTTACTTAGCATTTGTCCAAAACGTTATGCCTGCTGGTATGGTTGGTCTGTTAATGTCAGCGATGTTCGCAGCAACGATGTCTTCTATGGATTCAGGTCTGAATCGTAACGCAGGTATCTTTGTTATGAATTTTTACAGTCCAATTGTTCGTAAAAATGCCACGCAAAAAGAGTTGGTCATTGTGAGTAAATTCACTACGATCATGATGGGAATTATCATCATCTCCATTGGTTTATTCATTAATTCACTGCGCCACTTAAGCTTGTTTGATATCGTGATGAACGTAGGGGCCTTAATCGGTTTCCCAATGTTAATCCCGGTGCTACTTGGAATGTGGATTCGAAAAACCCCTGACTGGTCTGGTTGGTCAACGCTGATTGTTGGTGGTGTCGTCTCTTACGTATTTGGTATCGCTCTACAAGCCGAAGACGTTCAACATCTGTTTGGGCTAGAAACAGCCTTAACCGGTCGCGAATGGAGTGACTTGAAAGTGGGCCTCAGCTTAGCTGCTCATGTTGTATTTACTGGTGGTTATTTCATTCTAACCTCTCGCTTCTATCAAGGTTTATCACCAGAACGAGAAAAAGAAGTCGAGCAGTTGTTTGTTAACTGGAACACACCGCTGATCGCAGAAGGTGAAGAGCAGAAAAACCTAGATACAAAACAACGATCTATGCTGGGCAAGTTAATCAGCACAGCAGGTTTCGGTATTCTAGCCATGGCTCTGATTCCAAATGAACCAACAGGTCGTCTATTATTCCTACTCTGTGGTTCAATGGTTCTCACTGTAGGCATCTTACTGGTGAATGCTTCTAAAAGTTCATCAAAGGGACTAGCCAATCAAGCGATAAGCTAAATAAACAATCGCTTTATCTATGCCCGCGGAATCCCTGATAACGTGGGCACCTTTTAGCTGGTTATAATACTCTCACTACCCCATCGCTTTTTGGACTCTGCGGTACCCTACCCAGCCAAATAGAATCAACAGTAGGGTCGGTCCAAACCATAACAGATACATTTTCGGCTCAAACTGAGGTTGGTACAGCACAAAATCACCAAAGCGGCTGGTCATAAAATCCGTGACTTGCTGCTCGGTTTTTCCATCATTGATCATTTGATAAACAGTTAAGCGTAGGTCTTTCGCGATGGGGGAGTTTGACTCCATCAGGTTTTGATTTTGGCACTGTGGGCAACGCAGCTTTCGAGCTAACTCAATGGCAGAGGCTTCAATGGAAGAACTGTTAAATTGAAAAGTCTCAACCTGTTCAATCAACTCTGCATCACTGGGAGCAAAGGTACTATTTAGTGGTGTATTCTCCTCCGCTATTGCGAAGCTGGAAAATACCAATACGATAAGCAACAACAAACGCATACTGACTTCCTTCTGTTAATTCGCCGCTATTTGATTCATTCGAGGTGCAAAATTTTCAGCCCAGATCGTTTCGTTTAACGCACCAGTATAGCTGATAATAATGGTTCCATTTTGATCGACCAAGTAAGTTTCTGGGGTACCTATTACCCCTAGATCCAGCGCTAACTTCCCTTTAGGATCAAAAATAACCTCTTGATAAGGGTTGCCTGTGTTGGTTAAGACATCGATGGCACGTTGTCGCTCATCACGATAATTTAATCCAATTATCCTAAGTCCGCTCTGTTGGGCCAGTTTTAACAAGAATGGGTGTTCACTTTTGCAGATCCCGCACCACGACGCCCACACATTTAGCAGAGTAACCTCACCATCAAAAATAGACGCATCTAATGGTTGAGTGTCAGACCATACACTGGTTAATGAAAAGGCAGGCACGGGTTTTCCAGCCAGAGGGGATAGTAGCGCTCCATTATCTTTACTGCTTAAACCAGCAAACATAAACCCAACTAGAGCGATAACAATTACGCTCGGAATAATAATTTTAGGCGTCATTTTCATACCGTTTGTCTTCTTTTACTTCGAGAGACAATGCTGATCACACCACCCAGCATCATTAATAGTGAACCAATCCATAACCAACGCACAAACACTTTGCTCTGAATTCGAATCGCATATTCCGTCGCGCTTACTTTTTCTCCCATGGTGATATAGAGATCTCGACTCCAACCCCAATCAATCCCCGGCTCACTCATATTCATGACTCTCACAGGATAGTGGCGTCTTTCCGGTCGAATAGTAGCAATCACCTTACTCTCTTCTGTCACTTCTATTACTGCTTGTTCGGCCGTGTAATTGGGCCCAACAAGCAAGTTCGTTTCAAGATAGGAGAAAATCAACCCATTCATTTCAATTTGGCTGCCCGCATGCATTTTACTGCTCACTTCACTTGAGTGATAACTGACCAACACCGTAGCGATTGCTGTAACAGCGACACCAGAGTGGGCAAATACCATGGACAAATAACGATAGTTGAACGTATTCTCTGATAGGGACACAAGGGTACTCAACGAAGAAATACACACCCAACTGCTGAGAAAAACCACAACAAAGACAGATGCCGAGCTCTGCTCACCTAGGGCGAAAAAAGCAATACTACTCACAAAGGTGGCGGCAGTGGCTATTTTCATTGCTCGGCGTTTTAACCTCTGTTTATCTGTTACTTGCCACTGAACCAGTGAAGAAAATCCCATGAAGTACATTGCTATCAAGGTTAACGGAACAAATACAGCATTAAAGTATGGCGCACCAACAGAGATCCTACCTAACCCTAGAATTTGAAAAATCATAGGATAAAACGTCCCTAATAATACCGTGATCGTCGTGACGGCCAACAAGCCGTTACCCAGAAGTATCAATACCTCTTTACTGATCATTGATTGCAATTTTACGGGTTTGATTTTGGGTGCTTGAATCATAAAGAGCGTGAGTGGAACGGCCAAACAGATGGCTAAGATTGAAAGAATCACTAAACCACGTGAGGGATCCACAGCAAAGGCGTGTACCGAGGTTAACACCCCAGAGCGAACCACAAAGGTGCCTAAAAGACTCAAGCAAAAAGTAAAAATTGATAACAATAAACTCCAATTAATTAGAGATTTACGCTTTTCACTGGTGATTAATGCGTGCAATAACGCCGTGCCAGTTAACCAGGGCAATAGTGAAGCATTTTCGACAGGATCCCAGAACCACCATCCCCCCCAACCTAACTCGTAATAGGCCCACCATGAACCGAGTGATATACCGCCAGTTAACATCACCCATGCACCTAATGTCCAAGATCGACTCCATTTAGGCCATGGAATATTGATATCCGGCATAGTCAATGCGGCAACGGCAAAAGCAAAGGCTCCAGAAAAACCAACATACCCTAGGTAAAGAAGTGGAGGATGGAAAATCAAACCGACATCTTGTAACATCGGATTTAAATCTCGCCCTTCGAACGGTGTTGGGAAAAGTCGCTCGAAAGGATTTGAAGCCAGTAACGTGAACAAACCAAACGCTGTGGTTAATAGCGCTAGTACGATCAACACTCTGCTGATAAATTCTTGATCACTGTTACGGTGAACGACGGCAATCGCAGCAGCCCAACCTGACAACGAGAAGACCCAAAACAGCAGTGAGCCTTCATGCCCTCCCCAAACGGCAGCGACTTTAAAAAAGAGAGGAAGATGCGAATTAGAGTGTTGGGCAATATAGGTAACAGAAAAATCGTCCAGTGAAAAACTCACACCGAGCAAAATCATAGAAAGCGTGATGAAAACAAATGCCGTATAACTGAGTGGCCAAACATAATCCCTAAGAGAGGCTTGTTTTTTGACAATACCAATAGTTGGAACAATGGCAGCAAACAGTGCGCAGGATGTTCCTAGAATCAAAGAGAAATGAGCAATTTCAGGCAGCATAAGTCACACTATTATAAAGAGATGAAGTAGAGCCGATAAGACGATCTCGGCTCTATGTACTACAAGGTTATACTAACGTCATCTGCCCCGCATACAAAATGAAAGTTCGTAACATTAATACCCCAATCAAACTTAACGAGGTAACGATAAAAATAAAGCGTTTATTATGGCGAGCTTTAGCTGGAATCACCGCATTCAGTACCAATGGTGTCAGCATACCCGCACCGATAACGCCGTACCAGAACCATGAAGCCCAGAAGCCACCACCAATAGCAGCCATAGCCGCCACTTCTTTCTGTCCACCGCCAAAAATAAGGCCGGTAAAAAACGTAAAGAGAACAAACAGTTCAAACAATACGACTGGACGTTCGAATTGGTGTACCCATTTCACACTGGCACTGTCCAAAGACTCTTTAAACCCTAATACTCCAAACATCAGACATGCCGCAGCACCTGAAGAGAGGCTAGAGAAAAGAAACAGAATAGGAAGTACAGGGTTGTTAAGCAATGGATAAGTTTTCAATGCCGATAATAAGAAGCCTGTGTAAGCGGCAAGCACTATCGCGAGAAAGCCTAAAAACAGCTCTAAGCCATTCTCATATTTCTCAAGCTTATTAACAATATCATCCACAAAAGCCAAGCGTCCATTCATTATCTTAGCCAGCAGATCACTGAGCTCTTTTTTGAAGATAATGGCGATCCAGGCGAACAAGATAATCATGTATACCTGGAACAAAATAACACCCATCGACATCACTGAGTTGATGTTAAACATCACCATCAGTTTCCAAAATGCTAATGGTTTGGTGAGGTGAAAAATAAGTATGGTTAACCCACTAATAATACCAAAGGGGGCTAATATAGCTGTCGCTTTGATTATGCCATTTTCTGCTGGATTTCCTTCGATGACTTTACGCTTAAGGTAAATCGCAATCATCACCATGCCCGCAGACATACCCGCTAAAAATAGGTAAACAGCGATGATCCAATCCCAAACGAGTGAGTCAAAGGTAAAGGCGTCTACAAATGTACTCATCCTTTTATCTCCCCTTTGATATCTGCAACTTTGTACAGCTTAGGTTTTGTGCCGAGTTCGACTTTATCTCGGTAGACTGCGTTACTGCTAATTACCTGATTAATTTCACTCTTAGGATCATTCAAATCACCAAAGATTAGTGCTTTCGTCGGACACGATTCAACACAAGCAGGCAATTTCCCAGCTTTTAGATTGGTATCACGACAGAAGTTACATTTATCTGCAGATTTCGTCTCAGGATTAAAGAATCGAACTTGATATGGACAAGCCGCTAAGCAGTAACCACAGCCAACACATTTATCATTATGAACATCGATAATGCCCGTTTCGGGATCTTTATAAGATGCGCCAGTAGGGCAGACATGTACACAAGGCGCATTTTCGCAGTGCTGACAAGAGACACGAGAAAACTGGTATTGAACATTAGGGTGTTCACCCATCGGTTCACTGCGAACGATTTCAAGTCTTGATACGCCTTCTGGAACACTGTTCACTTCACGACATGCATCCGTACAAGCAGTACAACCAATGCAGGCCTTTTCGTCATGAACCATGCCATAACGCTTAGTGCCATCTTCCATGCTATTAACCAGCTTTTTACTGCCAAAAGCGGCAGTACTGGCAACGCCGGTGGTAAAAATAACCGCACCCGCCCCAGTTAAAAAATTTCTTCTAGAACAACTCATATCAATCCCCTACTCTTCTTTTATCGAGTTAAAGTCTGAGTGGCAGTCGACACACATTTTAATCTGCGACTTACGTTCGAGCGCTTGTATGCCCTCTTGTTCACCGTCAGCATGCACAACATGACAAGCCGAGCACGTCAAATTCAGAGCATGAACATCATGTACCCAGGTTTTTTTCTGTAATCGTTCAGGTTTATGACAGTCAGTACAGTTGCTGTTGGCTTTAAAAATGTCATCGTGAGATAGCACGTTTTTATCGGTGCCGATTTTAGACTGAGAAGCGGTATATTTCGTGACTTTTGGTGCGCCATCTCGGTGATCAGGACCAACAGAGTTATGACACTCAACACACTTAAGGTCTCGTCCAATTTTCTCTAAGGCTTTTTCACCATGAGTTCCGTGGAGGGTTTTTTTCGATTGTTTATGACACTGCGTACACGCATAGTCACTATCTCGATTAAAGGTAACCACATGTCGTCCATCAGATGTTGTCGATTCAACCGCCTTTTCAGGTGCTGATGACGTATCTGCAGCGACATTGAAAGATAAGCCGAAGATACAGAGCGCGAAAACAAAACTGAGTACTGTATGTATGGCTAATTTGACATTGCCCATTATACATCCTTCCATATTCATATAAGTTGCATTCTACAGTAAGTGAAATACACCTATATTTATTATGATTAGTTATTTAGTAGCTACTAATATTTTTATTAATATTACATAGCCAAATGATACTAATTCTTATTCCGGATGTTTAGCCACAACGCCTAACCAATATAGTGTAATAAATAGTTACATCTATTTAAATAAACATTTTAAGAATAACGCCCAATTTTATAAGGTTATTTCCTCTTTTGTGATCTCGGTCGATTTAGATAGGTAACGCATTGATTTTTAATTACTTTAAATAAATCTTTATTTTAACGCTCAATATTAATACCCCTTTATAGGTATATTAAGGCTTCAGATTCACATAAAATATCGCATTTATAATATAACGATTTTTTATTTTGATCTGTGACAACTTAATGATTGTTTTAAAATTACTTTTCCTCAAATTACGCTATCCTAATTATGAATCTCCAATTCTTATTTCATGGCCATTTTCACAACGCTTGGCAAATTAAATAATTATAAATTGGAGGCTACATTGTGAGCATGAACTGGACCCGTAGATCTGCTGTTACTCTAGCGATGCTATCTACTTTTTTACTAAGTGGTACGGCATACGCTACGAATGAAAAAATTGAACCCCGGAATGAAACTTTTGAACAAGCTCATCCAGAACAATATAAATCGTGGAAAGCGACGAGCGAAAGCACAGAGCTGGAAGATGCATTAGAAGGTGACCCAAACATGGTGATCATGTGGGCTGGTTATGGTTTTGCCAAAGACTATAACAAAGCGCGTGGGCATTTTTATACTATTGAAGACCTCCGTAACACCCTAAGAACCGGCGGCCCTACAGATGCTAAAACTGGCCCTATGGTTATGGCTTGTTGGAGCTGTAAGAGTCCAGATGTTGGCCGATTCATTGAAGAGAATGGTGAAGACGCTTATTTTACCGGTAAGTGGGCTAAAGGTGGTGCTGAAATAGTTAACTCTATTGGCTGTGCTGATTGTCATGATACTCGCAGTGATGAGTTCAAAAATGGCGAGCCAGCTCTAAAGCTGAGTAAACCCTATGTTGAACGAGCGATGAATGCCATCGGTAAACCTTTTGAGAAGCAGTCACGTCTAGACCAACAAGCACAGGTGTGTGGTCAGTGTCACGTAGAGTACTACTTCACTGGGCCAACCAAAGCGGTTAAGTTCCCTTGGGACAAAGGCACCTCTGTGGATGAAATGGAACAGTACTATGATGAGATCGGCTTTAAAGATTGGACTCATGCTGTCTCGAAGACACCGATGCTTAAAGCTCAGCACCCAGGTTACGAAACTTGGAGAGATGGGATTCACGGTAAAAATAACGTGACCTGTATTGACTGTCATATGCCTAAAGTGAAAAATGCAGATGGAAAAGTGTTCACCGATCATAAGGTGGGTAATCCATTTGATCGCTTTGAAGATACCTGTGCAAGTTGTCACACTCAAAGTAAAGCGATGCTTCAAGAAGTCGTTCAAACTCGTAAATCACAAGTTTTAGAGATGAAACTTCTGGCAGAAAAACAGATTGTTGCCGCTCACTTTGAAGCTGGTGCAGCATGGAAAGCCGGAGCAACTCAAGCTGAAATGGATGATATCCAACTTGATATCAGACACGCACAGTGGCGCTGGGATTATGCAATCGCTTCACATGGTGTTCATATGCACGCCCCTGAAGTTGCACTTAGAGTACTAGGCACTGCAGTTGAACGCGCGGCAGATGCACGAACTAAATTGATTCGTCTCTTAGCGAAAAAAGGTATTACTGACCCCGTTCAGATTCCAGATATCTCGACCAAAGAAGCGGCTCAAAGAGCGCTGGGTATGGATATGGATAAGATGAATGCTGAGAAGCAAGAGTTCTTAAAAACCATCGTACCGCAATGGGAAGCTGAAGCTGAAAAGCGTGAAGCAACCTATTAAGATAAATGGGTAATCAACAGAACTAACAAAGCCGACCTCTAGGTCGGCTTTCTTCTATCTGCCTCTTACTTTCACACGCTTACAATAACTGCTTAGCTTGATTAATTGAGTTGATGATTGTCACTCGATCTAACCCTTGTTGATCGGAATCGAGTAGTGACTGCCAAATATCAATCGCTTTTTGATATCTGACATTCATAAACTCGTTGGTTGCTAGCATCATTAATGCCGTTTGATTATAGGGCTCCAACTCTATGGTCGCGCTTAAAAGGGCAGAGACGTCATCTGTCACTATCTGGCCAGAGCTGTAATAGATCGCAGATGCTTTGGCCACTAATAGACTCGAGGTGGGTATTTTATTTAACCGTAACGCGTAATCAAACACGATCACCGCATTATCAAATTCACTGTTATACATATACGCATTACCAAGCTGAAACCACAGTGCTGCATTTTGAGTATCAGTGCGTAAATGCTCTTGAAGCTTCTCAATACGCTGCTCTCTGACTTCACTGGCTGTAAGTTGCTCAAACGACTGTGTTTCTGTCTCATTAGTCGCAGCATTGAGTGATGAATAACTGCCTAGCACCGCATAAGTACCCACACTGACCATCATCACTAGAGAAGAGATAACAAGAGCCGATTTTTTAAGCTTCATGCGCATAACGCCCTATAAAAGTGAACCATGATTATATCAGTTATAAGCGCCAAAAAATCTCAAAAGATCCTAGCGAAGAGGATGAATTCGTGTCTTGTTCATACTCTGGACTATTCATCGCCACACTTAAACTCGTCCCCCAATTTTCTTGATAGTAGACAAAACCAGCAACCCCTGTGGCTTGCCAGTGTTCAATATCCACGCTGTACTGCCCCTTATCTCGGTCACCCTCAATGGTGATATCGTTATATCGGTAACGCCCTTCAACACCGATAAAGAAAAAGTAGCCATTACGGCTTGATGATAAAACACTAATATCCACATAGTTTCCAGGTGAGAATCCAACACTGCCAAAGCTCGAACTCAAGCCGGTTCCCCAACGAGCCACCCCACCGATTGCAGCTTCACTCTGAAAGTTGCCTAAATGCGCACGCCCGATGATCGCGGTTTCTACTTGTTGATTCAGTGTTACATTTTGACGAAAGAGTGGACGATGCGTTTCATAACCGATATCAAAAACCAGCTGATTATCAATCTGATTTTCCCACCCCATCGGCTGTGATGACCCCACAATATCATGAACAAATTTTTGACTCTCTTCCGCGTAGGCATTAGGACCCACCGTACCTATCATAAAATTATAGCGATTTGCCAAACCGGGAGAGTATTCATAGAGATAGGTATCAAGAAATAGCAGGCCAGCATAAGGTCTATCATTTTCAATCTCTTCCGTTGCTGTGATATCAGAAGGGGTCCACATTTTTTGCCCCGCAGCCATCCCCCAACCTTGAACCGCTCCTGGCTTAAAAGGCAATAACATAGCTGCATGACGAATACCTGCCGGCGCAGAGCCCGCTAGGGAAGGCGTTGATGCCGAGTTAAACGTAAAAAACACGCCGTTGGTGTACCCCTGATCAAAACCCAGTAATCCATCATTATCGATATTAAAAGAAACACTACCTGAATTGTAGGCCCAAGCGTTTGTTGATAACACTGCCCCAATCACTACCCCAATAATTCGTTTCATAAACACCTTGTAAAAACTTAAGACTTCACCGTCAAAAAATCGACCATTATCAAATAAAGCAAAAATCAGACCATTGTTTAACACTTTATAACATCTCGTTTCTGTTCATAAACATTATACGTTTATAATGGATAGTAACCCTAATATTGAGATATAATACAACAGGTAGCGATATCGGCAATGATGCTCGTATCTACTGTTGCTCGCCAAAAACAATTACAAAAAAGATGAGCAATACCTGAGAATACACAGTTCAATACACAGAGTAATAAAATGAATAATGACAAGCGACCACTCTACATACCATTAGCTGGACCTGCCCTTCTAAGTACTCCACTGTTAAATAAAGGTGGCGCATTTAGTATCCAAGAACGTATGTTTTTTAATCTAGAAGGCTTGTTGCCCGATGCGATCGAAACCATCGAAGAACAAGCAGAACGTGCTTATTTGCAATACAGCAAATTTGAAAAAGATATGGACAAACATATCTACCTTCGTAATATCCAAGACACGAATGAAACCCTCTTTTTCCGCTTAGTTGAAAACCACGTTACTGAAATGATGCCGATCATCTACACCCCAACAGTTGGTGCAGCGTGTGAGGATTTTTCAAATATTTATCGCCGTGGGCGTGGTCTATTTATCTCTTATCCTAATAGGGACAGAATTGATGAAGTGTTAAATAACGCTTCAAGCCAAAATGTCAAAGTCATTGTGGTTACTGATGGCGAACGTATTCTTGGTCTAGGAGATCAAGGGATAGGTGGCATGGGCATCCCAATCGGAAAATTAGCACTTTATACCTCTTGTGGTGGTATCAGCCCGGCTTACACGCTTCCAATTGTATTAGATGTTGGGACCAATAATCCTCAACGTTTGGCTGACCCTATGTACATGGGTTGGCGACACCCCCGTATTACGGGTACTGAGTACGATGAATTTCTTGAAGCCTTTATTCAAGCAGTTCAACTACGTTGGCCTGAAGCACTTGTTCAGTTTGAAGATTTCGCACAGAAAAATGCCATGCCTCTGTTAGAGCGCTATAAAGATAGACTCTGTTGTTTTAATGATGACATTCAAGGAACAGCTGCAATCACCGTCGGCTCATTGATTTCAGCCTGTAAAGCCGCCAACAGCAAATTATCAGATCAACGAATTACCTTTTTAGGTGCAGGTTCGGCAGGCTGTGGTATTGCTGAAGCTATCATTGCGCAGATGGTATCGGAAGGTATTAGCGATGCAGAAGCGCGATCAAAAGTATTCATGGTTGACCGTTGGGGACTCCTCCAAGAGGGCATGCCTAACCTTCTCGACTTCCAGCAGCGATTAACTCAAAAGAGTGCGAATACTGCGGATTGGGATCATAGTGAAAACGGTCTGTCACTGCTTGATGTCGTTCGACATGCAAAACCAACCGTACTGATCGGTGTGTCAGGTGCTCCTGGTCTATTTAGCGAAGAGATTATTCGTGAGATGCACAAACACTGCCCACGTCCAATCGTCTTCCCATTGTCTAACCCAACCAGTCGAATAGAAGCGACGCCTGATGATGTGATACGCTGGACCGATGGCCAAGCACTCGTTGCAACAGGTAGCCCTTTTGAACCTGTTATTTATAATGGCACGACTTACCCTATTGCTCAGTGTAATAACAGCTATATCTTCCCTGGTATTGGTCTTGGTGTCCTCGCGGTGTCTGCCTCAAGAGTCACTGATGAGATGTTAATGGAATCAAGTCGAGCATTGGCTGAATGTTCTCCACTTGCGATCAATGGAGCTGGCGCACTTCTTCCGCCACTGGAAGAGATTCATGGTGTATCGAAAAAGATCGCCTTTGCCGTTGCAAAAAAAGCGATGGAGCAAGGCTACGCTTTAGAGATAACCGATGTTGCGCTTAAGCAAGCCATAGATGGTCACTTTTGGAAACCAGAATACCGCCGTTACCGTCGTACTGCTTTCTAAATAAACACAAAAAAACAAGCCAGCAATCATTGCTGGCTTTTTTGAGGACATATGATGACATCAACCATCCTATCCTTTCTAAATCAAACTGGCTCGCTTCTTACTCCCTATCTCAATGAGATTGCCACTGCAGCCATTGCCTGTTTGTTAGTCATGATCGGCGGGGACATCAACCGCATGCTACGTTCCGCTCTACGTAAACAACACTTTATTCTTCGTACTTGTGTTTTCATTCTGATTAATGCATTTGGTTATGGTTTGCTCATAATCAAAGCCAGCCCCTATCTCGCATCTAAGCTTCACTCACTTCAACCGATGATGGTGCTTGCTATTGTTTGCTCAACCTTTATTATTATTGGTATATGGGCGCAGAAAAATCGACAAGTTTAAGGTTGCATAAGCACTCAATGAAAAGTTCGATGAAACATCGAGTTAAGCGTTATATTAAAATCGCGCTTTTACTTCCGATGATCACTTTCATTGCGGTTGTATCGATAGATACCATGATGTCTGTGACAACTTCAGAACAGATATACTCAAACGTAGAACAGCTTCCTGAACAGGACGTTGCGCTGGTTCTCGGCACCAGTAAATACATTGGCCGTCAGTTAAATGCTTACTATCAATACCGTATTGATGCAGCCATTGAACTGTTTGATACCGAAAAAGTCAGTGACTTTCTACTCAGCGGAGACAACGCCCACCGCTCATACAACGAACCTTGGACAATGAAGCGGGACTTATTAAAAGCGGGAGTTCCCGAAGAGAGAATCACCTTAGATTATGCTGGATTTCGAACTTTAGACTCGATCGTTCGTGCCAAAGAGGTGTTTGAACTCACTAGCATGGTTATTGTTAGTCAGCGTTTCCATTGTGAACGCGCCCTGTTCATTGCTAATCACTATAATATGAACGCTGTCTGTTTAGCCGTTCAATCACCGCAAGGGTATGCTAGCCTAAAATTAAGAGTTCGAGAGATGTTTGCCCGAAGTAAGGCGATCTTGGATCTTTTCATCATCGGCGCTCAACCTAAATTCCTTGGTCCTAAAGAGCCTATTTTTGGTGACCAACCTTAAACCATCAAAGAAAGAGAAACCTATGGCCTATGCTGAAATAACGGGTTGGGGAAAATGCCTTCCAGAATCCATTTTATCCAATGCCGATCTAAGTACTATCATTGAAACTTCAGACCAATGGATCACCTCTCGCACTGGTATTTCAAATCGTCGAATCAGCCATGTTGAAACCTCTGATTTGGCTACAGTTGCTGCCGAGCACGCTCTATCCGCTGCCAATATCAACGCAGAGCAACTCGATCTCATTATTATAGCAACATGTTCACCAGATACCCTAATTCCCAATATTGCTTCAAAAGTCCAACGTAACTTAGGGGCGGTAAAAGCGGCTGCATTTGATCTTAATGCCGCCTGTACTGGTTTTGTTTATGGTTTAGAAACGGCAACTCGCATGATCCAAGCCGGTAACTACCAACACGCTCTAGTCATTGGTGCTGAACACCTCTCCTTCTACTTAGATTGGAGTAAAAGGGATACTGCCGTGCTGTTTGGTGATGGCGCAGGGGCCGTTGTACTTAGTAAGACGGAACAACCAGTCGGATTGTTAGAGAGTCAAATTGGTTGTGACTCTGATGGCAGGGACTCTCTGTCTATTCCACTGTTTGGCACTGCAATGGACAGGTTTGATCCTGATAATGGATTTTTCAATTTTAGTTTTATTGGCAAAGACATTTTCAAGCGCGCAGTTAAAGGTATGGGAGCCGCTGCTAGCAAAGTATTATCCCGAGCAAATATGACACATGAAGATATTGATGTTGTTATCCCGCATCAAGCCAACAAACGTATCATCGAAGCCCTGTGCGAACACGCTAATATCCCACTTGAAAAAGCCTTCATCAATATTGATAAGTATGGCAATACCTCTGCAGCGACAGTACCTATTGCACTGTGTGAAGCGGTAGAGCAAGGGAAAATTCAGCCTAACAGTAATATTCTGACCGCTGCATTTGGCGCAGGGTTAACGTGGGGGGCAGCACATATTAAGTGGGGAGAGAGAGTCAAGCCTATTCGCCAATCTGACGCTAAACTACCGAAATGTGAAAAAACAGCTCTACAACTTTTAGAGCGAGCTATTCAACAGTGTCAATCTGCGAATAAATAATCCGAGTATATTGAGCAAGTATCTGCTTGCTCAATATCACCCTAGTAACACGTCAAATTACAGCGTTCCACCTTGCGATTTGATGTAATTAGCCAGCGACGTAAACTTCTGATGTTGGGCGTATTTCAACGGGGTATCACCCTCTTTATCTTTGAGGTTAACATCGGCATTGTACTGCTCGATTAACGCCTTAACCACATCCGGCTTGTTATACCAAATTGCCATGTGCAATAGAGAGGTTCCATCACGGCTAAGCTGAGAACTTGCACTGATCACCTTCTCTT
Source organism: Aliivibrio kagoshimensis (assembly GCF_050337105.1). NCBI lineage: Bacteria > Pseudomonadati > Pseudomonadota > Gammaproteobacteria > Vibrionales > Vibrionaceae > Aliivibrio > Aliivibrio kagoshimensis. The sequence goes on along the minus strand of NZ_JAKJSQ010000027.1, from coordinate 36,792 downwards.
TGATATACATTTTAACCAGCTCCCAACGGTCATATTTAATATGGCTAAAGGCAGCTCGTAATACCTTATCCGTCTCCATAGTATGTGCTTTCGCTTTTACCCTTTGAAAATACTCTTTGGGATTATTTTCATCATACTCTTTGGCGTAATAACTGAGGACAGTAAGCACCTCTTCATCTTTACTCATCTGAATCAAACTTGCGCCCGCTGAGACTAAGAATCCTTTGTCACCCTTAGTGTCATAGAGCGCTTTGAAAACGGATGATAATTTTATCAACCCGAACTTGGCAACATCCGGAGTAGAGGCTTGCGCAAATTTATCCGACAGTTGGTAGGCCGTTTTGAACTGTTTTTCATCGATCAGCTTATCGATAAGCGCATCCGCCGTCTCTATAGCCGTTGAGTTATCACCCGCTTGTAAACTCTGTTCCAAAGATTTAATGAGCTCATTGGTTGTTTTTGCACTCACTGGAGTTATCACAAAGATGGTGACCAGTAGAGCGACTGTAGACAGTATTTTTAACATCAATTTATTCTTCCCTATTCAATTGAACGCCAAACCCTCACGCACCCACGCGATGCATAAAAAACAATTATACTTAACGGCCAATGATTTTCATTACTAATTAATCATAAAAGGCAAAAGTTAACCTACTCAGAGATCAAATTGCAGATAGAGGGTATTGTAATTACTGCCCCCTTTAATACGCCCATATTGTGACGCTTTTTCAAAGATGGCCGAACGGTGGTGTAAACTGTAGCCAAACCAAACATTATCTAAAGGGCGATGATTAAACAGGTCGCCCACATTCACATCCAGCGAAAAGTCCAAATAGTTCAACAAGTGGCTAGGTCGTCGGTCTTTGCTTATCATCTCGGTCTCTTCAATATAAGTAATATCATTGATGTATGAGAGACCCTCTGCCACACCAAATCGCCACTGAGTAGGCCAAGTAAAATTAGCAAATGCCTTAATAGCCACGACATATTCAGCCGTAGAAGATTGATGATCAGTGCCATAATGCCAAGCAAGCCCGGGGGTTAAATAGATATCCAGTGGCAAACCAAACAACTCATCTGTTAAAGGGTGCCCATAAAACAGAGAAGACAGTTGATGGTTGTACTCATCTTTCTCCGCATTTCCGGTAAAAATATCCCCAATATTCGACGGTGTCGCCCAGCCATGCGCCACCCGAACGTAAGGGGAGTTACTGAGATCGCTACGCGTTGATTTACTTTTGTCGTTAAAAAATCCGAAGCCTAAAAAGAGTTCTGCCTGCCACTGTTCGTCAATGACAGCAGAATCGTAAGCGTTATCATCTAAACGGGTAACATAATTGCCACCAAGCAGATAGAGGTTAGAAGTGACATGGTATCGACTCATCAAACCCATTTTGAGATCGACCCCTGCCCCGATATTTTCACCGGTTGCTTGTGTGACAGAGTAATAATGACTATTAAACTCCGCCTCTTTCCAGCGCAGTTCAAACAGAGGTTGTAGATTCCAATCTCCAAAATCAAAATCACCCGCCGCTCGCGCTATACTGTGTAACCTTCCTTTGGAGTCAGACATAATATCGGCTTCGAGCGCCCAGTCATCATTAATGGTATATTTTGCTTGAATACCCATATCACCAGTATCCCCACCCACTTGGTTTTGATACTGCTTAGGCAGATCGATATAGCGCAGTCTGAGTAGTGCATTGAGTTGCCAGTCTTCTTCTGTATACAGGTGTACTCCCCCTTCCATTCCATCAATGAAGAACGTCTCACCTTGAAAAAACATCATCGGAATAAAAGTGGTGACGGCAGGATCAACCTCTTGGTTACTGCCCTCGAAAATGTTGTAGGGGGTAGTGGCTGAACGCACCATAGCGGCAATGCCCCACTCTTGTTCATCGTGAGTATTCGCTAAGAGCGTCGTACTAAAAAGAAGCGTGCTGAACGTAAATAGGCGCACTAACATGAAAAACCTCAGAGCAATAGTTCTGAGGTTAGAATAGCAAACCAGTTTATAAATTGATATTTTGTGGGCTTATGCGATGGCAAGTTTTACAGTCGTATTGGGGGTAACACGCTCTATCTGATCGTTTTGAACATTCAGCCAATCAAACATAGTGTTCCACAGCAAAGCATCATGTTTTTCGTCAAAAGAGGACTCAGAGTGTAAGAATATGTCTTGATATTCACACTGCTCTGACATTTTCCCAATAATGGATATATTCTTTTCTGAAAGCGTTTTTTCTATCGAGTCAAGACTTTGGCAACCTTGGAATCGAGTAACAACACAACCAATCTTCACACTTTTATTTGCAACCGCTCGAGTTGCCGCCAATTGCGGAAGAAAATCACGTAACGTTTGCTGCTCTATCGGTGTCGACTGAGTTGGAATGACAATAATGTCAGCCATTGACGTGTACTTCTCTAAATCAAACTTAGAAACATGAGAAGGACAATCAATCACAGTCAGTTGTGTATCGGCCTCTAATCGCAACGCAAGTGAAAATGGGACATTTGAGGTTGGTAAGAATTTTTGAGATCGTATCTGCTTAGAGGCAAAACCCCATTGATAGCTAATACTCTGCGGATCTAAATCGATCAATTCTGTTTTTATGCCTCTGTTTGAGTGCATTGCAGCTAAAGAGATCGCTAACGTCGATTTACCTGACCCACCTTTATTATTAATCACTAAGACTTTCTTACAGGCGGCTCTTTTATATCCAACTAAAATGATAGGCTCCTTGGTGTAAACACCGCGCTCAAAATACGAAAAATGATCAACATATCATCATCCTATTACTCTGTTATCTATTAAGCAATCTATCAACTCGCCATTTGTTTTAAAGTACGAAAAGGATCACGTAAAATTGCAATCTTTTTATATCAAGCAGTTAAATACCTGAAGTAATGCATTTATGTCACTCACCTTGTAAGCCATCCTTCTGCCTCAATAACCATCAAACTTACAAATTGATAATGATAATGACTATCATTTCGATTTACTTGGCGTTGAATATCCTATACCCTGTTTCTCAATTAAACCAGATAAGCATATTTTGATGCTTTCTACCCATAAGGATATCCAATGTTAACGAAAAACGTATCTCTCATTAAACGGTTACTTATACCTATTGCTTTAGGTGTTTCTTGTAACCTCGCCGCTGAAGTCATTGAGGTTACCGATATATCAGGAAGACAGGTCAACATAGACCCTGAGCAAGTCAATAACATCGTACTTGGTGAGGGAAGGTTAACCTATAGCTTATCCGTATTAGATCAAGAGAATCCGTTAGAGAGAGTGGTTGGCTGGAAAGACGATTTAATAAAGTATGACCCTGATGCATACAGAAAATATCTCGCTAAATTTCCGAAAATTAAAGATATCGAAAATTTAGGTAGCCCCTATTCCGGTGATTATAACTTGGAAAAAATCATCACATTAGGTACCGATCTTTTCATTCTCAACTTAGGTAATTTGCTAAAAGCTCAAGAGAGTGGCTTATTAACTAAACTTGAAAAAGCGGACATCAAAGTCATATTTGTCGATTTTAGACAACGACCAACCCAAAATACCATCCCTAGTATCCTGCTATTAGGCAAAGTTCTAGGCAAAGAGCGTGCTGCGAATGATTTTGTTGATTACTACCTCACCCAAATGCGAAAAATAAGTATCGTCGTTGATAAAAAGACCCCTAATGAACGACCATTAGTCTTTATTGAAAAAGCGGCTGGCTTTAACCCAGATAAGTGTTGCAGTACGTTTGGCTCAGCTAACCTAGGGCGCTTAGTCGATGAAGCCGGTGGGATCAACTGGGGTAGCGGAAAAATCCCTGGATTCTCAGGTAAGGTCAATCCTGAAGTTATTTTCACCGACGATCCAGATTTTATCATTGGAACGGGTGCCAACTGGTCTGAAGCAAAACCGAATACTACGGCGGTTTTATTTGGTTATGAAGCAAAGCAAAACGAAGCTCAAGAGCGATTGCAGCACCTGGCTGACCGAAAAGGCTGGAGTGAACTCAAGGCTGTGAAGAATAAGGACTTCTACTCTATATATCACCAATTCTATAACAGTCCTTACCATTTTATCGCTCTACAAACCTTTGCTAAATGGTTCTACCCAGAAGACTTTTCCAATTTAGACCCGCAAGCAAATTTTGAAGAGTTACACCAAAAGTTCTTGCCTATTGAGTTCAGCGGTGTTTTTTGGCAGAAGCTAAAATAACGTCAAATGTTTCATCGAGAGACGCCCATTCCGGGTGTTTCTCGGATAAAAAACAAACGACACCTCACATTAGGTATATGAAATGAATGTGGTAAATAATGTATTAAGCACAAGCTCAGAGCCTGCTTTTACTTCAGTGAAAAAACAAAAAATAATTGCTAAAAACTTCCAAAAAAGAGCCACTAAAAAGATTCAGTTACTCACTGTCATAACGCTACTGCTGCTCTTAAGTGCCATTGCTGACATTTCAATTGGTCCTGGTAATTTCACACTGATGACTGTCCTTGAGGTCCTTATGGATAAAATGTCTCACGGCATTAAATTAGAAGTGATTATCTGGGACTACCGGATGCCCGTAGCCATAACAGCCGTGATCGTCGGAGCCATGTTAGGTACAGCAGGCGCATTAATGCAAACCTTGCTCAATAACCCCCTCGCTGACCCATTCACCTTAGGTGTCTCATCAGCCGCCAGCTTCGGGGCTGCTTTAGCTATCGTGACTGGAATCGGTATCGTGCCCAATATTGGTTCGCTGCTTGTCACGTTAAACGCCTTCTTATTTGCCTTGAGCACCTGTTTTTTATTGCTATTTATGATGCGTTTAAAAGGCATTGGTACTCAGGCTATTATCCTATTTGGTATCGCCATTTTCTTCGCCTTCAACGCCCTATTAGCGATGATGGAGTATGGGGCCTCTGAAACTCAATTACAGAGGATTGTCTTTTGGATGTTGGGGTCTTTAGGACGGGCCAGTTGGTTACAAATTGGCTGTGGCACGCTATTACTCATCGTCACTATTCCATTTTGTATGTCTCGAACGTGGCAACTCACTGCGCTGCGACTTGGTGAAGAGAGTGCTCAAAGTATGGGCGTTAATCTAAACAGACTACGGGTAGAGATTCTTATCTGTATTTCACTGCTTGCCGCTACCGCCGTTGCCTTTGTCGGTACCATAGGTTTTGTCGGTTTAGTCGGGCCTCATATTGCTAGGCTATTAGTGGGCGAAGATCAACGTTACTTCATTCCTCTTTCCGCTTTGTTAGGTGCTGTGATGCTTAGCATAACGTCTATTGTCAGTAAATCACTTACCCCTGGCATCATATACCCTATCGGCATTATCACCGCGTTGATTGGTGTACCTGTTTTCTTAGCCATCATCATTAAACATTCTAAGGAGCGTTCACTATGAGTCTTTCCATCTCAGATCTCACCGTAAGCTACGGTGCGAATAAAGTGCTCGACAACTTACATATAGACGGTCTGCAAAAAGGTCAGTTTATCGGGCTGTTAGGGCCTAACGCCACGGGTAAATCCACTCTATTTAAAGCGGTAGCTGGGCTACTTAACCGTGACAGTGGCAATATCCTGCTGGATGACATTAATATTAACACGCTCTCTAGATCCGTTAGAGCAAGACAAATCGCCTATTTACCTCAATCTTTTCATAGCAGTTTGGTGCTTTCTGTATTTGAGTCTGTGTTATTAGCGCTGAAACAATTTTCTAGCTGGAGAGTTAAATTACAAGACCTACAGAAGGTTTCAAAAATTTTAGAAAAACTCTCCATCGATCATCTTGCCGATAAAGATATGTGTCAGTTAAGTGGTGGTCAAAAGCAACTCGTGGCGATGGCGCGAATTTTAGTGATAGAGCCTAAAGTCATTTTACTCGATGAGCCGACCAGTGCACTGGATTTGCATCATCAACTGGCCATTTTACAAGTCGTCAAACAGCTGACCCAGGAGAGAGGGTTAATCACCATTGCTGCACTACATGATGTCAATTTAGCGGCAAAGTACTGTGATCATTTAGTGTTGTTAAATAAAGGTGTCATTCAGACATCAGGAAAACCTCACGATGTACTCGCAATGAAGTTACTTGGTGACACTTACAATGTGAATACCACGTTAGAACACTCAAAACGCGGAGAGCTGTATGTTGATGCGCAATTACGTCACTCTCCAAAGCAAGGGGCCAACAGAGATAAAGTCGCTTAAAGGCCTCTCACTTTAAGGCAGTTTATACTGCCTTACTAAAGACTAACTGCTTTGGCTCAGCAGGAACAATTCGAGCCAGTACTAATGAACAGACAGCGAAGCCCACACCAATAGCAAATACTGCGGAAGGTGATGTCAACCATAAAATGCCAAGTAAAGCGGGAATAATAACCGCTGCCACATGATTAATAGTAAAGCTCACCGCCGCTGTTGAGGCTAAATCTTTAGGATCAGCAATTTTCTGCAAGTAGGATTTAATCGCAATCGCTAGGGCAAAAAACAGATGGTCAACAACATACAATGCAGCAGCAAGGTGACTATTCTCAACCAGCGCATAACCCGCAAAGACAAAAATCAAACCGATATATTCAAACGTTAGGGCTTTTCTCTCCCCCACCCGCCCAATCCAGGCGCCAATTTTTGCAGCAAACAACATATTAAATACATAGTTGATAATAAAGAGCAGGCTAATATCTCCTACATCATAGCCAAACTTCTCAACCATCATAAATCCAGCAAACACGATAAAAATCTGTCGCCTAGCGCCACTCATAAAGGTAAGGCCATAATAGACCCAGTACTCTTTTCTAAACACCAAGGTTTTATGTTGGCTATGAGCTTGTGAGAAATAGGGAAAAGCAAACCACATAAAAAGAACGATCGAGAGCCCTAGCAATCCAAACAGCATATAGACGGTGTTGTACTCAACATTAAACAACTCCATCATGAACCAAACGGCGCTGTATGCCGCTAAGCTGCCAATACTCTTAATCGACAAAGCTCGTCCCATAAAGTGAGCACTACGATCTTTAGGGATCCATTGAAGCGTCAGTGATTGATTCACGGTTTCGAAATAGTGGAAGCCGATAGACATGACGATGGTGGTTAAATAGAGGCCATACTCGGTGGGAAACCAGCCCGTAACAATCACGCCAACACACATCACCGCAAGAAACAGGTAGGCAAATTTCTGTTCACGAATAAACAGCAATAGATATATCGCGGTGAACGCAAGAAAACCCGGCACCTCTCTTAAGCTTTGTAAAGTGCCAATCTCTCTCCCGGTAAAGGCAATCTGCTCGATAGAAAAATTATTAAGCAATACGTTCCAGACGGAAAAGGTTAATGACATCACAAAAGCCATCAATAGCAGCAAGGTTTCAGGGGTACGGAATTTATTCACAGTAATACCTTTAATGAGAACTCAATAGAGAGCGGGGTCAAAGTTCAACCAAAGTGTTATTGCATTGATTTTCTTCGATGATGATAGTATCAAACAAAATTGTAACAAATGATAATATATTTGGAGCCGTATCTATGTCACCTACGTATCAACAGTTAGTTCAACAGCTTTCACACCACATTGAACCAACAAGAATCATTACGGACCCTACGCTCACCCTTGCATATGGTACCGATGCCAGCTTTTATCGTCTGACTCCTCATATTGTTTTGCAACTCGACTCTATAGATGAAGTGGTTATGGCTTTACGTCTCTGCTACCAATCTAATGTTGCTGTCACCTTTCGCGCGGCAGGCACAAGCCTGTCCGGTCAAGCCATCTCGGATTCTGTGCTTATCATGCTCACACCGCGCTGGAGAGAGTATGAGATCCTCAATAATGGACAGCAAATATCACTACAGCCGGGATTAATCGGAGCTGATGTCAATCGGCTGCTTGCCCCATTTGGCCGAAAAATTGGCCCCGACCCGGCTTCTATCAACAGCTGTAAAATAGGTGGTATTGCGGCAAATAACTCATCGGGAATGTGCTGTGGTACGGCGCAAAATAGTTATCATACTCTTGCTGGCATGACCATCGTCCTGTTTGATGGCACTGTCTTAAATACACGCGACCCAGCCAATATAGAAACATTCCAACTCACCCATAGTGAGTTATTGAACGATATAAAAGAACTCTCTCAACACTGCTTATCCAATCAGAGCTTAACCGATAAGATTCGGCACAAATATCGTTTAAAAAATACCACGGGGTACAGCATTAATGCACTGATTGATTATGATGACCCCATCGATATCCTGCAGCACTTAATGATTGGCTCAGAAGGCACCCTAGGCTTTATTGCTGAAATCACCTACAACACCGTTCCTGACCACCCTTTTAAAGCCTGTGGACTCTATCTTTTTAAAGATATTGAAACCACCTGTTTATGTGTCAGTGAACTGAGCAAGACCGCTGTCACCGCCGTTGAGTTAATGGACAGCCGAGCGCTCGCCTCCGTTGCTGATAAAGCTGGAATGCCGGCGTTTATTAGCCAACTCTCTCAACAGAATCATCAAGAAGCCGCTGCACTATTAGTCGAAATACACGCAGAAAATCAACAACAACTAGAGCAGCAACAACATATATTAACCGCCATTATCGACGCAGCCTCCCCCATCGACAATATCAAATTTAGCCAAGATTCTGAGATATCTAACCAGCTATGGGCAGTAAGGAAAGGGTTATTTCCAGCCGTTGGCGCGGTGCGAGAAACCGGAACCACTGTCATCATTGAAGATGTTGCCTTTCCAATTAACCAACTCGCTCAAGCGACACGTGAACTACAGCAACTGTTTGAAAAGTATCATTATGACGAAGCCATCATTTTTGGTCATGCCTTAGATGGGAATCTTCACTTTGTGTTTACTCAGGCGTTTGATAGCAGTGATGAGGTTGAGAGGTACAGCGACTTTATGGACGACGTTTCACACTTAGTGGCGGTAAAGTATCAAGGTTCGTTGAAAGCGGAACATGGTACTGGCAGAAATATGGCCCCTTATGTTGAGTTAGAATGGGGTGCGGACGGTTTCGCTCTCATGCAGCAAATTAAAGCCATTTTCGACCCCAAATCAATACTCAATCCAGGGGTAATCATCAATGAAGATAACCAAGCTCACCTGAAAGATCTGAAAGCGATGCCTGCCGCTGATGCACTTATCGATAAATGCATTGAGTGTGGTTTTTGTGAGCCTGTCTGTCCATCAAGAGATCTGTCATTAACACCCCGTCAGAGAAACAGTGTCTATCGTGAAATCAGTCGATTGAGACGCACACAAGAGAACCCTGAACAGTTGGCTGAACTTGAAAAATCGTTCCAGTATTTAGGCATAAATACGTGCGCCGCAACTGGGCTATGTGCCGAACGATGCCCAGTAGATATCAATACGGGAGATTTAATGCGTAAACTGCGTGAGGTCCACTCACCAGCAGCCAATAGCATTGCTCGTTGGAGTGCCGACCACTTTGCCACTGTCACCAAAGCGACCAAGGTAGGGTTATCTATCGCTGATGGTATTCAACGAATTACAGGCCATCGCATCCCTCTTTGGTCTACCAGTCTACCCACAGCAGCAAGCAAGGTTATCTCACCCAATATTACAGCCATTGGCCGACCTAAGATCGTCTACTTTCCAAGTTGTGCATCTCGGACCATGGGCTCAGCAGCCAAAGCGATGGATCCACGCTCACTGCATGAAGTGACACTCTCTCTTTTAAAAAAGGCAGGTTATGAGGTCATTATTCCTGACAATGTAGACAATGCATGCTGCGGAATGCCCTACTACAGCAAAGGCTATGTCGATACCCATAAAAATAAGTCAACAGAGCTAGAGCAATTATTACTCGAGGCTTCCAACCAAGGTAGCTATCCCATTTTAATGGATACCAGCCCATGCGCACGTTTGTCGAAAACCTCAATGAGCGAAACCTTGACCATTTTCGAACCCTTCCAGTTCATTGCTAATTATCTACTTCCCAAGCTCACTATTACACAACAAAACGAGCCTGTGATGTTACATATTACCTGTACTTCTAGGCGTTCTGGGCTAGCCAGTTTAATAAAGAAAGTCACTGAAGTGTGTGCCAAACAGGTGATTATTCCAAGTGATATTGAGTGTTGCGGTTTTGCTGGGGATAAAGGGTTCACGGTCCCTGAACTGAATGCCTCTGCCCTATCAACGCTCAAACAGCAGATACCTGATAATTGCACTCAAGGTTACTCTAACAGCCGTACCTGCGAGATTGGTCTGACTGAGCACAGTAAAATAGAGTACCGTTCAATACTCTATTTGGTTGATCGAGTGAGTCAGTAGCATTGTGATCAGCCAGTAAAAATTGCTCTTACTGGCTGTTAATTAACGCTTCAATATCTTCTGGTGAGACGGGTTTAGAGAACAGGTAACCTTGGAAAAAATCTGCGCCCTCTTGATGTAATATCTTACGCTGCTCATCATCTTCAACCCCTTCTGCAACCGTTGACAAATGGAGGTTTTTGCTTAGTTGAACGATGGTACGAACGATCATTCTATCTTGATGACTGGTTTTACAATTATCAACAAAGCTCTTATCAATTTTTAAAGTATTTATCGGTAATTTAGTTAAATACGCCAAAGAGGAATAGGCAACACCAAAATCATCAATCGCCAGCTTAATACCCATTTTGCTCAATGCATGAAGCTTATTAATGTGTTCTTCTGGTGAACTCATCATTGCTGTCTCAGTCAACTCGAGCTCTAACCAGTTTGGGTCAATACCACTGTTACTGATGATATCGGTAACCATAGCAACCAAATTATCTTGATGTACCTGTACCGCCGAAAGGTTTACTGACATATGAATGTGCGGCATGCTTTTTTGCCAAAGAGCAAGCTGTGCACACGCCTCCTTTAATACCCACTCACCGATTGGGACAATGCTTCCTGAACTTTCAGCGATCGGAATGAAATCCGCGGGACTGACAAAACCTAGCTCGGGTTCCTGCCAACGTAACAGAGCTTCAACCCCAATAATCGCTCCGCTGGTTAAGCTTAATTGAGGTTGATAAACCAAGTAAAATTGCTGCTCTTTGATGGCGGTACGTAGCTTTTTCTCTATCGCGTACTCATATAATATCCGCTCAAACATCTCTCTTTTGTAGTAGGCGTATCCGTTTTTCCCCATTTTTTTGATTGAGTACATAGCCAAATCAGCATTACGATTTAACAACTCAGTATTGGTTGTATCTTCTGGAAAAAATGACACTCCAATCGTTGGCGTGATCTTGTGGGAGCCACACTCCAACCGATAATTTTGTTTCTCGCTCTCGTGAAGAGTCTCCACTAACGTATGTACTCGATCTTTTATCGATACCTTTTGGCTCTGACTACCCTGATGAACCAATATACAGAACTCATCTCCCCCTAACCGATACAGTGTCATTCCAGATTGTAGAAAATGTAGATATCGATTCACCACGGCAATAAGCAACTCATCCCCTGCATGGTGACCATATTGATCGTTCACTCTTTTAAAGTCATCAAGATCAACAATGATCAGTGCAAACTGATAGTGTCGATTCACCTGCCACTGCTGAGCGTGGCTTTGAATATCTTGGTTGAATGCTTTTCTGTTTAAAATTGAGGTTAAATCATCAGTTAAACTCTGCATTTGAAAGTATTGAGCCTGACGTTTCGATTTATGTTGAAAAAAGGACATGACTCCCGCAAACGTACTAATCAGTACTATTTCCGCACAATCTTCAATAAAATCATAAATATCATGTGCACCTATCGTTGGTAAGTAGGTAAGCAATAGCAGGAAAGCCACCATAATAGGCCACAGAGAGTGTGGAAAGATCATAATGTACAATAGCGGAATAAAGATAAACGCTTCTTCTATCTCTTCCACATCGACAGGATCCAAGATCCCCAGAACCAATACGATCATTAGCGCCGAGATAGAGGTGACTTTTTTTATCGTCATTTTAGGATGAAAACGAGCAGTTAGGAGTAACACGGGGAACAGCAGATAAAGAGATTTTGATAAAGGATCATCATGTAAGTTGTTCAATATGAGGCTAACTATACTTAATAAAAGTACAAAAACACCCATCATAAAATAGTGCGATTTATTACCTACCAATGGTAATCGATATTTATCTGTGACCTTTCTAATCAATGAATCAGATTGAGCCTCATCTAACATCAACTCTACCTTTCTTGAGTGGTATTGCCTCTCCTAAGTTTAAGCATAAAATCTCATTTTTTAAATTACGTATGTCTAAGTAATGAAATAATAATTAAAAAGTATTAAAACCTTTTTGTCAAAAAATCAAAAAAAAAGGCTTACCGTTAAGGTAAGCCTCTCTTATAAGCATGGTGCCCCGGGCCGGACTTGAACCGGCACAGCGCGAACGCCGAGGGATTTTAAATCCCTTGTGTCTACCAATTCCACCACCAGGGCACGCAATTCTTGATTGCGATAATCGGCACCAACTTTCTTGATGAATTCCAATTTTCGTAAAATTCTTCGTCTCTGTACATTGTGTGAGAACGGAACGTACTTTAACGGATTGAAAAAAATCGTCAAGCTGAAAATAAATAAATCGGGTTAAGTGGTTACTATTACATCGTATATTCGAAATAGAGTAACGTTAGATTGAAATATGACCAGGTTCAAAAACCAGAATTTTATGCTGTGATAGAGTGCCTTTGTTACGCAATGTCTTTTTGTTCTTCACCCGATTAATTCGAACATGGTGACCTATTATGAACATATATTGAGTTAATTTTGATGCTAGCAGTTTGCATAGCCATCAACGTCTTTCCACCCCACTCCACTACTCCATTCGTTTTATCCTGTCTATTCCCGATCCCGGCTCTAATTCCCTATTTTGCTACTGAATCTATATCAACACTGAATATTATCGGTTAATGGTGCTATTTATCTTTAAATACACCGAAATGATAAGGAAACACGATGGAAATTATTTTAGGAATCACCGCATTATTAGTTGCTCTCGCCCTATTTTCACTGTTCAGTTTTAAAGCCCCTCATGGCAGCGCAGCCATGAGTGGTTTAGCAGATGCCGCTATTGCTACTTTTCTGGTTGAAGCAATACACAAATATGTTATGGGTAACCTATTAGGCATTGGCTACCTGTCTGAATTTGGGAACTTAATAGGTGGTATGGGCGGAGTCGCTGCCGCTACCTTAGTGATGTTACGCGTTGGGGTGCAACCTGTCTTTGCAATGGTCACCGGCTTAGCAATGTTGCATCTAGGGATTCTAGAAGGCTTCATTGTCGGATACCTGTTCTCGTTTATTACCCCGCTATTTAAACGATATTTACCGGAAGGGATTGATGTTATCGCTGGAGTGTTAATTATTGCTCCACTTGCACGATTACTGGGTTTCTTTATCAGCCCAGCCCTTGACATGTTAATGGGCACACTGGCCAACATGATCACTGAGGCAACCTCGTTATCTCCACTTGTCATGGGATTTTTATTAGGGGGCTTAATCAAAATGGTGTGTACCTCGCCACTGAGTTCCATGGCATTAACCGCCATGCTTGGGTTAACGGGTCTACCAATGGGTATTGCTGCTATGGCCTGTGTGGGGGGATCATTTACCAATGGTTATGTTTTCCATGCTCTGAAACTAGGAAAGTCCTGCAATACCGCCAGTGTCATGTTAGAACCGCTAACACAAGCTCATATCGTCACGCGAAACCCTGTTCCTGTGTTCATGTCTAACTTTATCGGAGGGGCTTTCGCGGGAACCATTGCCGCCTATTTTGGTATCGTTAATGACGCACCTGGCAGTGCCGCACCGATCCCCGGCCTGTTGGCATCCATTGCGTTCAATCCACCCTCAACACTGTTTATGGCTGCCGCTGCCGCTGCTATCGCCGGCTTAATTGGCGGTATCATAGGCGTTAAAATCTATCGTACTTTCTTACAACAACGCGTGCCGCTGCAACAGTTTGTTAATGGGTAATTGCCATATAGAATTTACTTCGTAAATTGCCTGTCACAAAAACCTCTTCAATCTCTGTTGAGGTTTTTTATTTGAAACAGAGGCAACTCAATATTAATGAGTAAACCATCAATAAATAACTACACTTAATAGTATTACCTATGAGAAGCACAGATAGGATCAACTTATGAACAGATACGCACTCGGGCTAATGCTATTTGCCACCACGTTATCCTTTAACAGCATGGCCAGTGAAGAAGAAGAAAATGACAATAACGGAAAGCATATACCGCCTTCGTTTGACAGTGTTGATACCAATGGTGATGGTGTCATTGACCAAGAAGAGCTAGATTTATACCGAGGAAAAGAACAAGAAGAGCCTGAGAATCCAGGCGACCCCGGCTCACCTGATGATGGCGAAGAAAGCGAAGAAAAAAGCAAAATGAGCGCGTTTGCCTCATTTGATAAGGATAAAGATGGAATCATTACCGAAGAGGAACTAGCGGCGCACAGCAAATACTCCAACCCTGGGAATGGCAGTGGAGAGAGAAAAAGTGATGAAGGAGCAAGTAGCAGTAGTGACGGTCAAAGGAATAATGGAAACAATCGTGGAGGCAATAAAGAGAACAACAAAGGTAAAGGCAAGAACAAATAGCGCCGAGTAACTCTTTTCACAGTATCGTTTGATCAGACAAGTTAATTATATTCACCACTAAAACGGATTTTCAAGGCTCCCTAGATGGAGCCTTTGCATCTCTGCTTGTTGGCAGTATCACCTCTGACCATTACCATATGAGATCAGTTTGCACTACACCTTCGTATCTAATTGTGCCCACGCTGGCAACCAATCATGATGCGCTTCTCGTAACCGGTCAACCATTGCCCATATTTGGTCAAGGTCAAGTTCAGCAGCAGTATGAGGATCCATCATTGCAGCATGGTAAATGTGCTCTGGATTTTCTGTCATCAACGCTTCAATAACGAGTTCTTGAACACTCACACTCGATTGCATAATCGCGCTTAACTGCGGAGGAAGCTTGCCGATATAGGTAGGTTGAACCCCATTGCGATCAACCAAGCAAGGTACTTCAACAGCGCAGCCTTCCGGTAATGAGGTAATTAGCCCTGTGTTAGCAACATTGCCATAGATAACCGAAGGTACACCTGTCCATACTGAGTTGATGATTTGCGAGGCATACTCATCACTTTGTTTCACTTCTAGATTGTCAGAACTTTTAAGCTCCTCACTCTCTTTTTTCCATCCTTCAATTTGCTCAATACAACGTGTTGGATATTCATCTAAAGGAATACCAAATTTTTCTAAAATATCTTCACGTCCCTCTTTTATAAACCAAGGGACATATTCAGCAAAGTGTTCAGAGCTCTCCGTTACAAAATAGCCTAAACGTTTTAACATTTCATAGCGAATTAAGTTAGGGCAACGCTCACTGTATAAGCTTTCAGGCGTCGGGTACTGACCCTTTTCATATCCTTCTAATAATTTAGGATACAAATCACGATATTCGCCATTGTCTAATATCTCTTCGAAAGATAAGAAAAACGCAATATGATTTATCCCTGCGCAACGGTAGCGAAACTTGTCGACATCAAGACCTAAATCAATGGCTAAGGAATCAGCAGTATGCTGCACAGAATGGCATAAACCGACTTGCTTAATCTGTGGGTATTTCCTTGCTATCGCCCATGTATTAATTGCCATTGGGTTCACATATTGAAGTAGCACGGCATCTGGACACACTTGCATCATATCGTCACATACTGACCATAAATGTGGAACAGTTCGCAGACCTCGCATAATGCCACCTATACCTAATGTATCCGCAATAGTCTGGCGCAAACCAAACTCTTTAGGTACATCAAAATCGGTGATGGTACAAGGATCATAACCCCCTATTTGAAATGCAACAATAACAAAATCAGCACCTTGCAACCCCTCACGTTGATTAGTATGAGTAGTGATTTTAGCGGTAACTCCTAATGTACTTATCATGCGATTAGCGATAGCTGCTGATTCTTCCAGACGATCTTCGTTGATATCTAGTAGTGCAACGTGTGCGCCGCCTAGTGCTTTTTGTTGTAAAATATCGCCGATCAAATTGCGCATGAACACGGTAGAACCTGCACCAACAAACGTTATTTTAGGGTATTTAGTCATTTTTCTTGTTCCTATATATACAATTGGCTTAACGCCAAATTCATAATGTTTATTACAAGGGAAAGTGGTTTTCATCTAAGCAACAATATTGAAAGCGGCAGCCACTAATTTTTTGGTGTATTCCTGTTGGGGATTAGTCAATACTTGCTCTGTAGGCCCCCGCTCCACAACACAACCGTCTTGCATTACCACAACGTTGTGACAAAGTGCCTGCACAACCTTTAAATCATGACTGATAAAGAGGTAACTCAAATCATGCTTACGGCGTAAATCTCTCAATAGATCAATTATTTGAGCTTGTATCGACAAATCAAGTGCTGAGGTTGGCTCATCGAGTAGAATAAACTCTGGTCGCAGCACTAAAGCTCTCGCTATCGCTAATCGTTGCCGCTGCCCTCCAGAGAATTCATGCGCAAAACGCTCCATTGAGTCATGTGGCATTTGTACATCATCTAAGGCATTTTTGATCAGCTGCTCGCGTTCAGCACTGCTCCTACCAATCTTATTTATGATTAATCCCTCTTCAATAATTTGGCGAATTATCATACGTGGATTTAGAGAAGAAAAAGGGTCTTGAAAGACAACTTGAACACGCGGACGAAGCGGTCGCATTTGTTCTCGATTAAAGCCATCAATACGTTGTCCTTGAAAAGAAATTTCTCCACCTTGTGTTTCGCAAAGTTTAATAAGCGACATTCCAAACGTGGTTTTTCCGGAACCTGATTCCCCCACAATACCCAACGTTTCTCCAGCGTGGATAGTGGCACTGACATCATTAGAGGCAATTATCTGATGGTTTTTACGACTAAAAAATCCACCATGCTTCATTTGATATACCACCCTAACATCCTGCGCTACCATCACCTCTGGCGCATTTATTGCGATTGGATCAGGCCGCCCTTTAGGCTCTGAGCTAATTAAATGTTGGGTATAAGGGTGTTGTGGATCGCGAAAAACCTGCTCGGTTACTCCTGATTCAACCACTTCACCAGCGCGCATCACCACCATATTGTCAGAGATTTTTTTTACCACGGTAAGATCGTGAGTAATGAGAATAACCCCCATATTATGGCGTACCTGCAGCTCCTTGAGTAAAGTAAGGATCTCAGCCTGCACCGTCACATCCAATGCCGTGGTTGGTTCATCTGCAATTAACAGATCAGGGCTATTGGCGAGTGCCATTGCGATCATTACTCGCTGCCGTTGCCCTCCTGACATTTCGTGCGGGTATTGCGAATAGCGTATTTCTGGATTGGGCAACTGGACTTCGGTCAATAATTTTATGACTTCTTGTTTCAGCGCTTTTTTATCTGTTTTTCGATGAGAACTGATAATCTCCGCCACTTGGTCACCAATACGAAAAATTGGATTAAGGCTTGTTAGAGGCTCCTGGAAAATCATCGCAATACGATTACCTCGCAAATGCTGCATCTGCAGATCACTATAGTGCGCTAAATTTTCTCCTTCAAAATAAATATTGGTACCAGCCCCCACAATAGCATTGGGTGCTAACATCCCCATTATGGCGCGAGCAGTCACAGACTTTCCGGAACCGGACTCTCCGACTACGGCGAGTGTTTCCCCTCGTTCCAGAGAGTAACTGACATTTTTCACCGCGTGGCGTATGCCTGTCACCGTGCTAAATGCAACTTCTACATTTTCAATTTTAAGTAATTTATTAGTCATTTGAGTAAGGATCCATTGCGTCGCGCATACCATCACCAAATGCATTAAATGCTAATACTGAGATGACTATAAAACCAACAGGAGCAAGCAACCAAGGTGCTGCTGAAAAAGATTGGAAATCACGTATTTGGTTTAACAACGTTCCCCACGAAACCATTGGTGCTTGTACACCGACGCCTAGAAAAGATAAAAAGCTTTCCAATAAGATGATTTCAGGTAACGTGTAAGTGGCCCAAACAATAATATGCGAGGACATATTGGGAATAATGTGTCGCCCAATAATTCGGTTATCACTCGCGCCTACTGCTACCGCTGCACGTACGTACTCTACTGACCGTATCGCCATCACTTTACCGCGTAACTCACGCGCTAAATCAGACCAACGAAGTAACACTAAAATAGCCGCAAACATAACAAATACTGTCATTGGCTCTGCCCGCCTCGGTAATATCGCCACTAATGCTAAGTACAAAGGCAGATCGGGGAAAGACTTAATAAATTCTACGACGCGCTGTACGACAAGATCGTAGCGTCCGCCAAAATACCCCGATGAAACACCTACCAATGTACCTATCACACAAGCACAGAGCATGACAGACATCGCCATCAGCAAGGTGATTCGTGTACCGTGCACCATTCGTGAAAACAGATCTCGGCCTAAATTATCAGTACCAAGTAAATGGACAGGCTCCCCTTGAGCGCCGCCAAACAAGTGTGTTTCAAACTCCATGCCTAAAAAAGTCCAAGTATCCCCTTTACTAAAAAGCTCTATAATCACTTTTTTATCTTGTGCAGGGGTGAACGTTATTTCGTATGTCTCTTCATCAAATGTTTCGACAAAAGCATAGACAAAGGGGCGGCTAAACCCAGATTGCACATCATAGATTCGCACCATTTGCGGGGGAGAATACAGCGCAATTCTATCTTTAGTTTGTGCTGAATAAGGGGATATAAACCCTGAAAAAACGGCCATTATTACAATGAAAGCACAGCTAAATAAGCCAAACATTGCGTAACGATTGCGTTTAAAACGTGCTCTAATTAATTGCCAATATGAAAGAGATTCAACTTGTTTAGTCTGTAAATCCATCGACATTGACTGTTCGGTGCTAAGGATAATAGTCATTTATTTGGACCCCATTGTGGCACGACGAACGCGAGGGTCCAGTAAAGCAAGTATGATATCGGCAACCAAATTACCGACAACCAATAGTGCAGCAACCATCAAAAATATGGCGGCAACAACATACATATCTCGCTCAGCGACAGAACTTAAAATGAGTGGACCTAATGTCGGTATACCTAACACAATGGCTATTTCCAGCTCACCCTTGATCATATAATCAAAACGTGAGCCCATATTCATAATTATCGCTGGCATGGCATTGGGGACGGCATGTTTAAACAGGATTCTACTTTTTGAAAGTCCTTTTGCACGGGCGGTCTCGATATACTGCGTATTCATTACATCTAAAAGATTAGCGCGCATCATCCGAGTGGTATAGGCCTGACCCGCCCAAATTGAGATAAATAGTACTGGCCAAACATGAAGGAAAAAATCCCACATTTTCGCAAACGAAAACTCTTCTTGTAATATATATTCTGGCGAATTAAGTGAACCTATATAAGGTGAATGCCACACAAAAGCGAGGAAATAAAGTACCACCAGTGACATGACAAACTTAGGAATAACAATACCTAAAAAAGCAATGATGGTAGCGAGTGTGTCTCCAAATTTATATTGATTAACAGCAGCATATATACCCAATAAGACACCTATACATTGGCCAATTACTAGTGCGGTTAACGCCAAACCTAATGTGCGAGGCAGACGTAAACCAATAATTTCTGAAACGGGGCGACTTTGTACAAAGGAATAACCAAAATCACCGCTCAATACTATGCCTTGTATCCAACGTAAGTATTGCACGGCTATCGATTGATCTAGCCCTAGTTCAATTCGCAATGCGTCGGCTTGTGGTCTTAGCTCTTCAAAAGATTGCCCAGTCATCGCCATCGTTTGTGATAACCAAGCATCGATGTAATCTCCTGGTACCGCAGTAATAATGGCAAATGATACAATTGAAATACCAATCAGTAATGGAATCGTGATGATGATTCTCTTACCTATAAAAAGTAGAAAATTCATTTAATTGCCTGTTTAGTTCTTGATTAACCGACATCGCTGATCACAGGGTGATCAACGATGCTACAGTGAACACATTGATAGAACGATAAATCCTAAAATCAATACCGTGAATTATTTATACTCGGCGACGGTTCCCTGATATAGCTCCTTCATCTGATCTTTCTTAGGGATCCACAAGCGCTCACGAATCACCGAATCTTCTGCCCATTCAAACATGAATACCGGTGTTCCTGGGTGTGCATTCTTGACACGCTTATTCACAAGTAATGCAGCAGGACTTTGTACTGTTCCTATACTGTAAGCATTCTCTGTTAACTCACGTTGGATTTCTTTGATCGCCGCATTTTTCAAAGCAGAGTCATTAGTAGAAGTCAGTAGCTTATATGCTTTACTAATGCGCTTTTCAAATGGTTGTCTAGTATCACTGCCTTCACTTTGTTGATTGAAATAAGGGCAACCATCACTGACAGGTAAGTTAGTGCAACTCTCGCGAGTCGGTAAGGTGAAGTTCACTCTGTGCATGATGGCATTGAAATCGCCACCCGTCTTCACTTTATCAAAACTAGAGCCATCGACACCGCGTGGTAACACTCGTACACCCACTTCAGCAAGCTGTGAAGTAATAGCATCTAATTGCTTACGCACATCGTTACGGTCACTTTCAAATGAAACGTCGATCGTTAAGTTTTCGCCAGTACTCGGCATATTACGGATGTTATCACCGTCAGTATCCTGTAGATCTAAGCTATCCAGCATAGCCATGGCTTTTTTCTGATCAAATGGCTGGTATGAAGTACTTGCTTTATCATAGTAAGGCGAACCAGTCGCGAAGCCGCCTGTATAAGGATAGGTAAAAGGACCACGAGCCATCGACTGACCGATAGTGTCTCGGTCTATTGCGTGACTGATAGCAAGACGAAAATCAGTTTGACGGAACAGCGAACGTAGCTCTTTATCTGCGGCATCTTTCGCTCCCTTATCAGAGAAATTCAAATCGACACGCCAAGAGAGAACGCGAGGACCAAAGTTAACGGCTACTTTACTCTCTTGAGATTTTGATTGACGTAACGCTTCAACAAAATTTCCTGGGTTTTCCATGTTAGAAAAGTCGCCAGTACCAGCTATCGCTTGGGTAGTTCTATCATCCCACGTTGAAAGCTTAAAATGCATTTCATTGATGTAAGGTAATTGCTGGCCTTTTTCATCCACTTTCCAATAGAAAGGATTACGACGCATAACCACTAATTCATCAGGCTTATGCAACACAGGAACCCAAGCACCTAATACAGGCACATTTAATGAATCTGTTGGCAAGGCACTGGTATAGCCCGAATACGTCGCCTCTGGATTATATTTTGGGTGCTTATCTTTTAAAATATGACTCGGTCCTGGACAGCCTTGAATATACGAGAGGCTTTCTACAATGGTTTCACTTTGAGGCTCAGAGAAAACAAATTTGAAACGGTAATCGTCAATGATCTCCATCGTGACTCCCGGTGCTAATCCCCCAGCGGAAAGTCGTGAAGAGACCTTTTGATCTTCAACGTTATCTTCCCACCAAAAACGCACATCTTCAGTATCAAAAGCATCACCATCTGACCACTTAATGCCTTCAACCAAGTTCATGGTGAGCTCTTTATGATCTTTACTCCACTGCCAGCTTTTCGCTAAATTAGGTAATGGACCAGTTTGATCCTCCGCCTTCACTTGCCAGCGTGGCCCCTGACGCACTAAACACTCTTGTATCGCCATGTTAATACCACCCCAACCCTGATGCTGACCAGCTAACCAGTTCCAACCTTGTGGACGACCTCCTATTACATGCCTAAAGACACCACCGTATTCACCAACACCATCAGACATTGCACCCGTTTTAAAAACCAACGGCTCTTTCGGTAAGCGTTGCTCCAATGCGGGCAGCTCTCCGCTGGCTACTAGCATGTCAAGAAAAGGCGCTTGAGAATATTGTGGGAGGGCTTTATAACTGTAAATATCAGTGCTGCTTATCAATGAGTATTGTAAGCGAGATAAACTACGCTCTTCTGGCATACTGTCTGCAATAACGGAAGTCGCCAGTAATGTGGTAGTACCATAAATCGCAAAACGAATTGCAATATTCATCTTTCTTTCCATGAGCATCGTATTCTCCATTTTTGTTATTACCTTCGCTATAAGAATGCTACTCTGCATAGCAACAATCTTCGCGTTATTAGGGAATATATTCCGGAAAATCAATATTTTATTGCATTTGTTAATTTATTTAACAATAATGGCTTTTCCTACGACATTACATGGATATCGTAAGTACAAGTCCATAAGCTGACAGAGAATTCATTATGTCTAAACACGGTTAAGCTTTAGGTTAACGGTTCAAACAACGATCTAGGTGTGGTATGCAACATCCTGAAAAAAATAAGAAACATGATTTTTCTGAGTACGTTGATTTCACCAGCATGCCACAAAGCCATCAAATCGTTTTAGAGCACCATCACCCTGAAGCATTTATAGACCCTTACCACCACCACGCCTCTATCGAACTGAATTATCTGCATAATTGCTCTATGACTTATTCATTTTCAGGCTCAGAGGTGACTTTATCTGATGGTCATTTCACGGTTTTTTGGGCTGCACGACCCCATCGTGTGATACATGTAGATGGACCAGGTACTATCACTAACGCTTATGTTTCTCTCTCTCAATTTCTACAATGGCGACTGCCTTCTAGCTTTACCAATGCCATTCTATCCGGCGCAGTACTGACGACAACTCAAGGTTCTGAAATGGATAGATCTTTAACACAAAAATGGGCAAAAGAGATCCAGAATAACTCTCCTCGGTGGGATGAAGTGCATGCCTTAGAAATGGAGAGTAGACTGAAACGCCTTGCTCTGGAAGGTTGGAATGTACTGTTACAACAATCTAATTCGGTTCCTGAAAACATCACAGGGGGTAAGGCAATTTTTCACTTCGAAACAATGCTTAAATTTGTCAGCGAAAACTTTGTATCTAATATTTCAGTACAGGATGTAGCAGATCAAACTGGCGTTTCTCAAAATTACGCGATTACATTATTCAAGAAGATTTTAGGCCGAACAATCAAAGAGCATTTGATTGAAATGCGTTTAATACATGCAAAAATGCGATTGGGAGAGACAAATGATAAAATATTGACTATTGCTATGGACAGTGGTTTTGGCTCTCTTTCTAGTTTTTACGAAGCTTTTCAAAAGCGTAACGGTATTTCACCAGCACGTTTTAGAAAAAATACAATTAAAGACTGAATTAAATCTGCATTTCAAGACCACATTTACTATCAAATAGTAACCAGAAGACTTGGCGCAATCTCGCTCAATTACACTCCCTTACAAAAACAGTTATTGATAACTAAAATAGCAGGCAATAAAAAACCTCGACATTTATGTCGAGGTTTCAAATCGATGGTGCCCCGGGCCGGACTTGAACCGGCACAGCGCGAACGCCGAGGGATTTTAAATCCCTTGTGTCTACCAATTCCACCACCAGGGCACGCAATTCTGGATTGTTATTGCAAAATTCTGGAGGCGCCTCCCGGAGTCGAACCGAGGTCCACGGATTTGCAATCCGCTGCATAGCCACTCTGCCAAGGCGCCTTCTGGATGCATACTTTACGGATTAAGTGAGTATAGTCAAACAAAAGTTTCGATTTTTCATTTACTTGAATGAATTACGCACAAGGCGTTCACTATTCAAACATCTTGTTCGACGAAATCTTATTTACGCCCTGGACGCCATACCTTAATTGATGAAGAGTCTGATTTCTCTTTGTCACTCTCTTTGCTGCGTCGGTTCGTCTCCCCGCCCTTTCTGTTTTTTGGTGCCGCTCTTTCTGAGCGAGTTGGGCGTTGGTTTGGACGAGCATTACGTGATTTTGGTTTTCCCGCAGAAGTGATAGATACTTTGTTGCCTGCCGCATTAACACCACTGCGTGACGCTTCTTCGGTCTTACTTGAGCTTGCGATCAGGGCATTGATTTGCGCCATTTCACTCTCATTCAGATAACGCCACTGACCAGAGGCTAACTTACCCAGTTCAATATTCATAATGCGGACACGCTTAAGTTTGAACACCTCGTAACCTAAATATTCACACATACGGCGAATCTGGCGGTTAAGACCTTGAGTTAATACAATTCTAAAGACATTTCTGGTTTCGCGCGTCACTTTACATGGTAGTGTCACCGTATCAAGAATAGGTACGCCTGCAGACATCTTTTCAATAAAATCATCGGTAATTGGTTTATCAACACGTACCACGTACTCTTTTTCATGAGCATTTCCAGCACGTAAGATTTTATTCACGATATCACCATCATTGGTCATAAAGATCAGACCATCAGACGGCTTATCTAATCGACCAATGGGAAAGATTCGTTTTTCGTGACTGATGTAATCGACAATATTATCTTCAACATGACGTTCAGTGGTACAGGTAATGCCAACGGGTTTGTTAAAGGCCATGTAGATACGTGCTTCTTTGGCTTTAAGAGGCTTACCGTTAATCAACACTTCGTCGCCATCAGCCACTTTGGTTCCCACTTCTGGCACCACGCCATTAATGGTCACTCGGCCTTGTTCGATAAATTTGTCAGCTTCGCGACGTGAACAGAAACCAGTATCACTGATAAATTTGTTTAAGCGGATCAATTTTACTTCAGTCATTATTTTCATTTCTCAACGTATCATTACGCGCAGTTTATCAGAATAGAACATTGATAAAACAAAAACCTCGGCATAATGGCCGAGGTTTTAGGTTTGATTTACTCAACTAAGGAGTGATTGCCCCCTAACGAATACCGTGTAAAAACTCATGTCTGGTTGCTTGGTTACGCTTGAATATACCGCCCAATGCTGTGGTTGTGGTTGAGCTGGTTGCGTCCATAACACCACGCGATTTCACGCAGTAGTGAGTCGCATCCATTGTCACGGCTACATCTTCACTTTCAAGCAGAGTCTGAAGTGCCACCAAAATTTGCTGTGTCATTCGCTCTTGAACCTGAGGACGTTGTGCAAAGAAACGCACGATACGATTAATTTTCGACAAGCCGATGATCTTACCACGAGGCAGGTAGGCGACCGTCGCTTTGCCATCAATGGTCACAAGATGATGCTCGCAGGTACTGGTAAGAGTGATGCCTTTCACACGAACCATCTCGTCACAGCCCATTTTATTGTCAATCACCGTGATCTTAGGAAAGTTGGCATAATCTAAGCCAGAGAAAATCTCATCCACATACATTTTTGCCACACGATGTGGGGTCTCTTCTAAACTGTCATCACTTAAATCTAAAGCGAGTAAATGCAAGATCTCACGCATATGGTGTTCGATCTTCTCTTTTTTCTCTTCCCTGCTCACTCGATCTGGTTTCATTGGTGTTTCTAAACCACGAGCCACGAGTGCATCTCTAACTTGTATGGCGGCTGCGCTTAACCCTGACATTCTCATCCCTCTGTAAACTCATACGGCAACTACTATTACCAATAATGGTTGTTCGTGCCAAGGATACTCCCTCTTTATGCAAATTACACCTCGATTTTAATAAGGATTTAAGCGGGATGTTAGTGGAAATGTGGGTAGATGTGTTAATCTCGACGGCTATTTTTAAACATTTTCAAATATCTATCAGATGTTAAAAGGAATTCTTTATGGGTTGTTGTGATACTCCGGGCCTTATGCCAATCGACGCGGCTTTAGCGAAAATTGTAACGGGGATATCCCCAGTTATCGATGCATTTGATATGCCTCTTGATGAAGCTATTGGTTATGTCATTGCTGAAGATGTTCGCTCACCTATTAATGTTCCCCCTTTTGCTAACTCTGCAATGGATGGTTACGCGTTACGCTGTGAAGATCTATCCCTTGGCCAACCGCTTGTAGTAGCAGGAAAATCCTTTGCTGGTGTTCCCTTTGATGGCGAATGTACATCAGGACAGTGTGTTCGTATTATGACGGGAGCTAAGATCCCTCAAGGGTGTAATGCCGTTATCATGCAAGAGCTAGCAGAAGTCTCTGAACAAGGGGTCACATTCAGCATTTCTGAGGTAGCCGATCAAGATAACATCAGGCCTATCGGTGATGATGTTTTTCAAAATGATGTAGTTCTGACCCAAGGCGCACGGTTAACCCCAAGAGACATTCCACTATTAGCCTCATTAGGTGTTGCAACGGTAAAGGTTCTTAGACGCCCTAAGGTTGCCTTTTTCTCGACCGGTGATGAGCTGCGCCCTTTAGGCAGTACCCTACAAGAGGGGCAGATTTACGACAGCAACCGTTATGGTATAAAAGCGTTAGTGAAAAACTTTGGTTGTGAAGCCTTAGACCTTGGCGTGATCCCTGATGATTATGACACCCTAAAGCAGACCTTCATGAAAGCAAAAAATGAAGCAGACGTGGTGATCACTTCAGGTGGTGTGAGTGTGGGCGAAGCCGATTTTATTAAAGATATTCTTGATGATATTGGTCAAATAGGTTTCTGGAAACTAGCAATTAAACCAGGTAAACCTTTTGCGTATGGCACCATTGATGACGCTATTTTCTGCGGCCTTCCAGGAAACCCAGTTTCCGCTATGCTGACCATGTATGTATTGGTTCAGCCAATGCTTGCAAAACTCTCAGGCCACTCTCAATGGAAGCAGCCAGAGTCAATTCCAGCAGTGGCAACCTCTATGTTCAAAAAAGCGCCAGGACGTACTGACTACCAACGCGGTATCTATCAGATCAACGATCAGGGTCAGTTTGAAGTGGCCACAACAGGAAACCAAGGCTCTGGGGCTTTCCGTTCAATGAGTGTCGCTAACTGTTTCGTGGTTTTAGAGCAAGACAGAGGTCGTGTTCAAGCTGGTGAGACCGTTAATATACAGCTATTTAACTCAACACTGTATTAAATAGACTGAGGTATTTTCACCATGACACAGAATATCATCGAAGAACTTAGTGATGAGGAGATGCTTCGCTACAATCGTCAAATCATTCTAAGACAGTTTGATTTCGACGGCCAAGAAGCACTCAAAAACAGCGCTGTATTGATTCTCGGCGCAGGTGGATTAGGATGTGCTGCCAGTCAATACCTCGTTGCTGCTGGTATCGGTTCACTCACCATTATCGATGATGATGTGGTGGAGTTATCCAACCTGCAAAGACAATTGCTACACAGTGATGAGACCATTGGGATGAAAAAGGTGGAGTCTGCCTCACAGGCACTCGCCAAAATCAACCCTTTTACCTCAATCAGTACTGTCGATGAGAGACTCAACGATGAACAGCTGTTGGCATTAATTCAGCGCCATAATGTGGTGCTGGATGGTAGTGATAATGTAGAGACTCGTAACCAGCTAAATACACTTTGTCACCAGACGAAAACACCGCTCATTTCAGGAGCAGCCATCCGAATGGAGGGGCAGGTATCTGTTTATACCTATCAAGATGACGAACCCTGTTATCAATGTTTAAGTTCCCTATTTGGCCAGCAAGCCTTAACGTGTGTTGAAGCGGGCATTATGGCACCTGTGGTGGGTATTATTGGCGCGGTTCAAGCGATGGAGACCATTAAAGTCATTGCTAACTTTGGACAACCACTCATTGGTAAGCTACTGATGCTAGATGCGATGTCTATGTCATGGCGCGAAATGAAATTACCCCAAAACCCCCACTGCTCTATCTGCAGCTAACCTAATGTAGGAGTCAGGACTGTACTGACTCCTTATCACTCAGTACTGAGATCTTATTTCGACCACCGCGTTTTGATTTATACAGTGCTTTATCGGTAAAACGCAAAATATCCTCCAATGAAAATGATCGTAAACTATCCACTTTCACGCTGGAAATACCCACTGACAGTGAGACAATCTCCGCACATAACGAATCGTAGTTTATGATATGAAGATCAGATAACTCAGCAACGATCTCCTTCATTTTACAAGAAATATCGGTGATCCCCCTCGTTGATGAAACAAAAAACTCATCTCCCCCATAACGAAAAACTGGTGACGTAACGGGGTCAAAATAACGTTTAAGCAGTTCCGCTACTTTCATTAATAACTTATCCCCTTCAACATGACCATACCG
The DNA here is from genome assembly GCF_050337105.1 of Aliivibrio kagoshimensis. Taxonomy (NCBI): domain Bacteria; kingdom Pseudomonadati; phylum Pseudomonadota; class Gammaproteobacteria; order Vibrionales; family Vibrionaceae; genus Aliivibrio; species Aliivibrio kagoshimensis. The sequence goes on along the minus strand of NZ_JAKJSQ010000027.1, from coordinate 8,720 downwards.
ATCATTAAACTGTTTAAAGTAATCGATATCAATCATTGCTGTTGTTAGCTGCCCCTGCACTTTACGGCTTAAATGGATATGCTTCAGCAATACTTCATCAAGGTACTGTCGGTTATAGAGAGAGGTTAAGTGGTCGGTAATGGACAGTTTTTGCAGCAATTTCTTTTGACGTTGATTCTCAATAGCGATTGTTAAATACTTCGTTAACTGCAAAAAAAGTTCTTGTTGATTGGTATTGTATTGATACTTCTCTCTGGCTTGAACCGTTAACACTCCAATGACTTTATTACCAAAAGTGATTGGCGCAAACATCTCAGAATGGAACTCATTAGGCGCTTCAAGTTCGTCCAATGACTCTACTTCAAAAAAGTCAGCTTTATCTTGATAGTTACGATCATTGAAGATCAACGGTTTGTTGTTTAGAACACAATATGCCGAATACAAACTCGCATCGCGACAATCTACCATAAAGGAAGGTTGGCGTTCTCCATCAACTAAGAAGTACTCATAATCAATTGATTGCTTTGTTTCATCATAAAAACCAATCGCAAAACAGTCTGCCGCTAAGATGGAGGAGATGTCTTTATGCAACTGAAGAAAACTGTCTGAGATACTGCCCGATGTACTGATGTATTCGCCTATTTTGCTGATCAGCTCTAATTTTTTCTTCATCTCTTTTAACGAGTCGAGTTTTACTCTGTCGACATTTAATTTATGCAGTTGAATTAAATAGTCTGACTGCCTTGCTTCTGATACGGTTTTTGCTTGTTCATAATTGTCTAATACATTGAGATACACGGCTTCTCTTTGAGCGATATCGGGCACGTATTTATTAATAGCAAGCAACAACTGATTATAACGATAAAGCAGTGTATCTGACTTAACCTCAGTGGCGATAGCACCTCCACGTTTTAGCCAGCCTGAAATGTCCACATCAAGGTTATGACGAAGGATAAAAACGCAGTATTCACAAATGTTCTCTGCAAACTGAAATTGATCACCTAGCTTTTCTGCCTCTTCGATCGCTTTTAAAAACGTGGAAGAGGCTTGTTCAATATGCTGACTTTTTTCTAAGAACTTTGAATACATCAACCAGTAGTGATTGTGATAACAGCCGAGTGCATCGAAACCCTCTTTAGCCTTGATAAATAACTGCTTAGCCATAGCCATATTATTCAAGTAGGTATGCATCATCGCCTGATTACAAATGGGCATGCAGGCTAATCCGATATCATCACTTCTATTGATCAAGTCGGCAGACAGCTGATAATACTCCAACGCTTCAGTAAACTTTCCTTGTCGCTCAAACAGTTCACCAATGTTATTTTTCACCATCGCCAAGAGGCGGTAATCATTAAATTTCTCAAAGGATTCCGCTTTTGAAAGGAATTCGCTGGCATTTAAGTAGTCCGAAAGAAGCAAATAGCTATTTCCAAGGCCTAGATAGGCGAGACAGCGGACGTACTCTTTATCATGGTGATCACAGGCGGAGATAGTATCAAAAAAAGCGCCGACAGCATCAAGCAGTTGCCCTGAACGGTATAGGCGATAAGCTTGAAAATAGAGGCCGTACACAGGCTCTAACGTTACTTTACGTTGCTTTGCGAGCTCGTTTAATTTCTGGTAACTCTCTTCTATTTGTCGAGGTGTTTTACCGATCGGTAGCTCACGCATTTGATTAACAATATAAGAATTCCATTCACTACTAGTCATACATTCAACCACTTCCACTTCCTATCTCTATGCTAATACACTGTTATTTAAATGTATGTTGTTGGTTTGAAAAGTGTGGTATGGCACTCAGTAGATTTCATTTTTCTTCGTCACGGAAAGATTCTGGCTGTCACATACTCTTCAATTTACTGCAACACAAGTGTCATAACTCTTTTTTAAAGTGTCTCGGTCTTAGCAATTTAATGAACAAAACGGCAATGATGCCACTTTAAGGATAAATAAATGAAAAAGTCAGTGATTGGCGCAGTAGCGCTTTTAAGTGCAATGGTCATTAACCCTGCGGCAGCAAAAGAGACCATCTCTGTTGTTGGTTCAAATACTGTAACTGTACTCATGGAAGTCTATTCCGAAGTGTATAACAAGAAAAACCCGGATGTATTTATTGAAGTTCAAGGCCCTGGCTCATCAGCGGGTATTAAAGCGGCTAAAAACGGTTCTGCGGACTTGGGCATGGCTTCACGTGGCCTGAAATCTAAAGAGAAAGAGCCAACGTTAAAAGCAGTAACTATTGCAAGAGACGGTATTGCCGTTGCTATTAACAAGAACAACTCGGTAAACAATCTAACCAAAGAGCAGATCAGTTCAATCTATAAAGGTGACATCACAAACTGGAAAGATGTGGGTGGTAAAGACCAACCTATCGTTGTGGTTACACGTGATACAGCATCAGGCACACGTGGCGCTTTTGAAGACATCATGAAATTGAAAAAGAAAATTTCAGGTAAAAAAGTATCGGCTATTTCACAAAAAGCTCAGGTAGCTAACGGTAACGGCGCAATAAAAACCATCGTTGCTAGCAACCCATTTGCTATCGGTTACATCTCTCTAGGAACCGTAGATTCTTCACTGAAAGCAGTGGATGTAAACGGTATCGCTGCAAGCGTAGATAACGTTAAAGCAGGAACATATGAAGTGGCACGTCCATTCCTAATTCTTTACCGTGAAGGTAAACCAACAGCGGCTACTTCAGAGTTTGTTAAGTGGATGACGTCTGCTGAAGCTCAAAATATTGTCACGAAAAAAGGCTACATCTCAGTACTTTAATACCCCTTTTCCCAGCACGTAATTGTGCTGGGATTTTTTACTTCTTGCACCCTTTGGTGTTTACACAACCATCCAAATCAGTATTACTGGATATTGGAGAAAACAATGACCATCGCATCCCAACAACCGAGTACTAGCAGGTATGTCATGCCAAATAGAACCGGGCTACTCAAAAGAAAATCAGGTATCGACTGGAGAGAAAGTTTCTTCCACTTTCTTTTCTTAACCAGTGCAACAATTGGTGTTTTATCCCTCTCCACCATCGCCTACTTTATCATTATTGAAAGTATTCCAGCGTTCCAAGAAGCTGGCGTAAAAGGCATCGTGTTAGGAATCGATTGGCTCCCACCGGCCCTTTACGGTGTCTACACCATGATTGTCGCGTCTATTGTCTCTACAGCAGGTGCCGTTATCATCGGTGTTCCGGTGGGTGTATTAACCGCAGTATTTATTGCGGAAGTCGCCCCCAAATGGCTGGCTAATATTATTCGTCCTGCCGTCGAGCTTCTTGCCGGTATTCCATCGGTCGTATACGGTTTTTTTGGACTTGTCATCATTGTTCCATTAATTCAAACCACCTTTAATGTACCCGCTGGTAACACTCTGCTAGCAGGTATGATTGTGTTAGCCATAATGATACTTCCAACGGTTATCACAGTGTCAGAGACCTCACTTCGCGCCGTACCAAGAAGTTATAAAGAGGGTTCATACGCATTAGGCGCTTCTTCTATTTTCACTATCTTCAAACTGTTAATTCCCGCTGCGCGTTCGGGCATAATGACCGGCGTTATCTTAGGTATTGCAAGGGCACTTGGTGAAACAATGGCCATTATTATGGTCATGGGTAACGCATCTGCCATGCCTGAAGGGATTTTAGACTCAGCCCGAACCTTAACTGCCAACATTGCACTAGAGATGTCTTATGCCAGCGGCGTTCACGCCAGTGCACTTTATGCCACTGGTGTTATCTTAATGGTGTTTATCATGTTATTAAACGGCACCCTTCTTCTACTCAATCGTCAGAAAGGGAGATAAACAGATGACTGTATCTCATTCACCGATCACCCCAACACCATCACTGTTGAGCCGAGCGTACAAAGACACCATTGCTAATGTGTTTATCTGGCTTGCAGCAGGTCTCACCGTCGGCTTTCTCTTCTGGATTGTTTGGTACATCCTGTCGAACGGATTAAAATTTGTTGATTGGACATTTGTCTCTACCATCTACACTCGTACTGGTGACGAACATGGCATTTTGCCGATGATCATTGCCACTATCTACATGGTACTCGCTTCCATTGCGATTGCCGCACCTATTGGTATTATGACCGCAATCTACCTGACTGAATACGCCAAGGTTGGCAGTAAGTTGGTCAAAATAATTCGTTTTTGTACGGAATCATTAGCTGGTGTGCCATCGATCATTTTTGGTCTGTTTGGAATGACGTTCTTTGTCGGTGTCATGGGGTTAGGTTTCTCCATTCTCTCTGGTGCCCTAACACTGAGTATTCTTATCTTACCTGTCATTATCAGGACCACCGAAGAAGCGTTAATGGCCGTGCCGCAAACGTTCCGTGAAGGTTCATATGGACTAGGTGCATCTAAAATTTACACGATTTGGCGGCTCATTTTACCCAGTGCAATGCCTGGTATTATTACTGCGATCATCTTGAGTACTGGTCGCGTAATTGGTGAATCTGCTCCGGTATTTTTAACCGCAGGTATGGTGGCTAGAATTCCAGAGTCTCTTCTTGATTCAGGTAGAACACTTACCGTACACCTCTATAAATTAACCACTGAACTCTATACCCAAGATGAGTGGAACCAGGCCTATGCCACCGCCACCGTGTTAATTGTGTTGGTGCTTGTTATGAACATGCTTACCAAACTGATTGCCAAGAAATTCAATACCTCTAGTTACTAATCATCCAAGACTCACGCTTGTAGTAACGGTATTCATTACCCAAATTTAGGATTCAACATGAACAAATTTAATATTGAAAATCTCGATCTTTTTTACGGCGAAAACCAAGCACTGAAATCAATCTGCTTACCTATCCCTGCTCGACAAGTTACCGCGTTAATCGGTCCATCAGGTTGCGGAAAATCCACACTGTTACGCTGCCTGAATCGCATGAATGATCTCATTGAAGGGGTCACAATTAATGGTTCTCTAACCATGGATGATGAAGATATCTATGGCAATATTGATGTGGCTAACCTGCGTATAAAAGTGGGAATGGTCTTTCAAAAAGCCAACCCTTTTCCAATGAGCATCTATGAAAATGTTGCCTATGGACTTCGTGCCCAAGGGGTAAAAGACAAAGCAGAGCTGGATAGAGTGGTTGAGAAATCACTACGCGGTGCCGCACTGTGGGACGAGGTAAAAGATCGCCTCAAAACACCAGCAATGGGCTTGTCTGGCGGTCAGCAGCAACGCCTTTGTATCGCCAGAACCATTGCGATGCAACCTGATGTTATCTTAATGGATGAACCGACTTCTGCACTTGACCCTATCGCGACCAATAAAATTGAAGAGTTAATGGAGAGCCTAAAAAAAGAGTTTACCATTGTGATTGTGACCCACTCTATGCAACAAGCACGACGGATCTCTGACCGCACGGCTTTCTTTCTAATGGGGGAACTGGTAGAGCATGATCAAACTCATGCTATCTTCTCAAGCCCACAAGACAGCCGTACACGCGGTTATGTCAATGGTGACTTTGGCTAATTTCATAAAATATTGTAAAACTTTATAATAATAATAGCGATGGAACAGCTTGCCTCTACTAGTTAGGGGCTTTTTTTATTACACTTCAAGCTAAACCTTTAAAAAGAATAGTTTGAGAGTGTATATGAACGTAAAAATTTTCACCGCTTCACTGCTGTGTGTTTTAGCCTCCTCTCCAGTAGCTGCTAAAGTAACACTCGTTGTGCCACAAGATGTTGATCTGTTGATTGTTAATGGAGTAAAACCTCAACTGGACAGCTCTCTCTTCTCCAGTGAATCAAAACTCGCACTAAACGACGGTGAGCAACAGATAGCCTTCCGTTATCTACCTGTTTTTAAACAGGGTAAGGACAATATTATCGTGACCAGTGAAGTGATCGTCGCTAAGTTCAATGCTCAAGACGATACACTCGCCTTTCAATTCCCAAAATATCGAGACCCAAAAGCGGCCGAGTCGTTTAATGACACTGTCGATTGGCAACTTATCAATAGTGTAGGGAACGAGATTAATAAAGTGCAGAGCAAGCTAGTGCATAAAGGGGTTCAGATTGGACGAAACTATGAGTTTGAAATCGCACAGTTTAATACTAGCCATGATCCAGCTGCTTTAAAAAGTGCCTCAGTCACCGTAACAACCAGTGAAATGCAGCAGCAGACAGGCGATAACACCGCCGAAAAAATGCTCCACTATTGGTACGAAAAAGCCGATAAAGCCACTCAAATACGCTTCAAAGAGTCTATAACCAACAACTAAATTACAGTTAAATGTCGATAATCCCTTTCCATTGCAAAAATACCTGCTAATTTCAAAGTTGGGTAGTGCTGTAAAGGGATTGTTGTGATTACTCTAAAAAAGACTGCGGGATTTACATTACTTGAACTGGTTCTTACCATTACTATCTTAGGGATCTTAGCCGTTTCAGCCATACCTAAGTTCCTCAGTTTTACTTATGAGGCCACTCTAAGTCAATCTAAAGCTCTTGCAAGTAGTTTATCCCAAGCGGTTTATTTCACCCAAATACAATGGCGTATAAATGGCCATACTAGTGCGGTGATTGATTTGGAAAATTATGCGGGTAATGAGATTGATACCAATGATATCGGCTTTCCTACTGCGACTAATAGACCAAATATCAACGCGATTCCTAATTATATCGGCCCCAATAAACGCGGTTGTAATGATATTTGGAATGCTTTATTACAGGACCCACCAACTGTAAGCGATAAGATCCAAGATAATCCTGACTTCCTCTCTTTCAGACATAATAAGTATGACCATCGATTAAGTGCGTGTAGTTACATAAACCAATCCTACGGTAGCACCAATGACCGTGAAACCTCAGCCATTGTCATTGTTTATGAGTCGCAGGATGGGACAGTAGAGGTCATTGAAAACTAAAAAGCCCTCAATGAAGAGGGCTTTGTTTCTAACTATGTTGTGGTTACAGTGTCGAGTTACACCTTAAACTGTCCAACTAATCTATCTAGTTTTTCACACTGCTCTGAAAGTGCGCCACACGCTGTTTCTGCGCTGCTGACTTGCTCAACAATCTGGCTACTGTTATCAGCAATCTGTTGTACGTTTGAGTTAACATCCCCACTCACTTGACTCTGCTCATTGGCTGCCGTTGCAATGTGAGTGTTCATATCGTTTATGATAGAGATTGAACGGCTTATCTCTTCAATCGACGTTGACGCTGTACCTGCCGTTTCAATGGTTCTAATACCGCTCTCTTTACTTGACTCCATCGCTGATACCGCTTCTTTCGCACCCGCTTGAAGCTTCTCAATCATATTCTGAATTTCACCCGTACTCTCTTGAGTCTTACTCGCTAGAGCACGAACTTCATCTGCAACCACTGCAAAACCACGACCCTGCTCACCAGCACGTGCCGCTTCAATCGCTGCGTTTAATGCTAATAAGTTTGTCTGTTCAGCAATCCCACGGATAACGTCAAGAATAGAAGCGATATTACCAACGTCGGTATCCAAAGTATGAATCACTTGGTTTGCATGAGTGATCTCATTCGCTAGACCTTCAATAGAAGTGACCGTTTGAGATAAGATCTCGCGCGTTGCTTCAGATTCTGTCGACGCATTATGACTGGCAGACGCGGCTTCATTGGCGTTATCACTTACCGTTTCACTGGTCACACGCATTTCATGTACTGCTGCTGCAACCACTTCACTCTCTTGTTGCTGACCTGAAGCGCTATTAAGCGTTGTTTCTGTAATACGTTTAATGCTCTCCATCTCAACACGAACGGCAACAGAGGTATCAATAACTTCACTCACTGTCATGTGAATTTTTGATACAAAATTATTAAATGCATTTGCTAGTGAGCCCACTTCATCACCAGATTCTGCATGAATTCGCTTAGACAGGTCACCTTCACCTGAGGCAATTTCGATCATCGCTTCTTCTAGGCGTTTAATCGGTCCTACAATCCATGAAGAGAGTAACCAAGATAGAACAATAGCAATCAGGATAGCAGCAGCTGTACCGGTTTTAAGTACCGTTGAGGCTGTACTCGCTGTTTCATTACTGATGACTTTCAGCTCGGCTTGTTTATCTTCAACGATAGTACGAATTTTTTTATACTCAGATCGAATGTCTTGGAATTTGCCATCAAGCTGGTCTTTGGTTTTTGCGTAATATTCATTGGCCGTTGCTGGTGAGTTAATCATAGGCTGGTATAGGTTCAACCAGTCTCCGATAGATGATACCAACTTATTCAGGTTTGCTTGACTGCTAGTAGGAATGACATTGGCATCATACAAAGTTTGTACTTTTGCCATACGTGGTCCCGCTTTTACTGCGTTATCTTTAAACTCAAAAGTGTTGTATTCAATGAGTTTTTTATCACCATCGGCTAGCATCAAACCTTGGGTGGCAGCAATTACTTGGTAGAGGTCACGGTAGCCATCTTCCATACTATCAATAACCGGTTGGACAGTACTAGATAGCGTCTGTTCGATTGCTGATTGCTTATTAAACATGATGACATTGAACACCGTCAATGCAGAAAAAAGTGTAACAACCAATATGACAGGGAACGCCATTTTATACTTTAGTGATATATCTGTAACCAGTTTCATAAACAACCTCGTTGATGCAATCCATAATAATTTTATAACTATAACAGCGGTATAACTAACAGCCTCTATATGTATCGACGACTGATAGTATTTCTTTAATTATATATATTAA
>NZ_JAKJSQ010000026.1:0-53256 GCF_050337105.1 Aliivibrio kagoshimensis | reverse complement strand
GTTTAACACTGTGAGTAAGCATAGACATAAAATTATTTTAAAACCCCGAATCAGATCAACCATTTCAATATTTTYTAGCTAAAAAATGACAAAAAAGCGATCCCAGCTACTCTACAAAGTCTATCACTGCAAAACACTTGACCAAATCGAGCTACGCAATCACACTGAGCAGTAGTGATTGTGCTCAATAACAATCAACCTATTGTTAATAGAAGGAATCTAAAACAGTATGAGCTCTCAAGAATCAGGCCCTTTGCTCCGCTCTCGTCGATTTCTTCCCTACTTTATTACTCAAGCAATGGGCGCATTTAATGACAACATTTTTAAGAATGTTCTGTTGTTACTTGTCGCCTATGCCACACTAGAGCAACAGCCTATCTCCTCAACGCTTTACATCAATATGGCGGCAGGTCTCTTTATTCTTCCTTTCTTTATCTTCTCGGCCTCTGCTGGTGTACTGGCTGACCTACACGAAAAATCTGCACTGATTAGAAAGATTAAGTTGGCTGAGATCATTATCATGAGTATCGCCGCTTTTGCTTTTATCTCTCAAAGCTACTGGTTACTGCTTTTTTTGCTTTTCTTAATGGGCAGCCAATCCGCTATTTTTGGCCCAATTAAATACGCAATACTTCCTCAACACCTACAACAATCTGAGCTGGTACAAGGTAATGCATTAGTCGAGACGGGGACTTTTCTCGCCATTCTATTAGGGACTTTAGGAGCGGGTATCATCGCGTCTTCACTTTACAGTAGTTATATCGTTGCTGTTTTGTGTGTCTTATTTGCAATAATTGGCTATATTTCCAGCCTTTTCATTCCAACGGCAACCTCAGATAAAATAGCTGAAAAAGTCAGTTTTAATCCGATATTGCACACCAAAAATACCTTGAAGATAGCCCATTCTGATAACCTGATATTTCTCTCTATTATGGGCATCAGCTGGTTCTGGTTTTTAGGCGCAAGTTATTTAACTCAATTTCCAAATTTTACCAAGATCCATCTGCATGGTTCCGAGGGGGCCGTATCGATATTGCTTGCCCTCTTCTCTATTGGCATCGCTATCGGATCCCTGTTGTGTAATAAGATATCGAAGGGAAAATTGGAGCCTGGAATCGTACCGTTAGGCAGTATTGGTATCACTATCTTTGGGGCCAACCTCTACTGGTTTACTCCAGAGCAAACCAGTGGCATGCTCAATGCCGCTCAATTTATCACCTCTATTGAGCTGCTTCCGCTGTTCATCAGTTTATTGTTATTGGGTGTATCTGGGGGGATATATATCGTGCCACTGTATACCATGATTCAACAGCGAGCGAGAACCGATCAGCGAGCTCAGGTGATTGCAGCTAATAATATTTACAATGCCATTTTTATGGTAGTAAGTGCGGTGTTGGCCATTGTTTTTTTACACCAATTACAGCTATCTATCCCATTATTCTTTGGTGTTCTCGCGTTAGGAAATATCGTTATTGCTGGTTTTCTGTTTTACCAAACACCGACCTTTAATGAGCGCTTGTTTACTCTGCTAAAGATGAAACCCTAACGCTGTGTTAACAGCCAAGATTTAACCTTGTTTCGGTTCACTTTCACTTCGGCTAAGGCCAGCTCGTCGGGCAATGAATAGTATCGTTCTGGCCACTTTATCTTATCTAACTTTCCGTCTAAAAAGTGATTCACCTGCTCTCTATCAAGCTCAATACTGCTCTCAATTACGGCAACAGGTCGATGGCCATACTCTTTATGATCAACGGCGATAACTATCGCGCGGTTTATGCTAGGATGAGAGAGAAGCACAGACTCAATCTCTTCTGGATGGATGTTCTCGCCACCGGATATGAACATATTATCTTTTCGACCAATAATAAACAGCTCACCTTTTTGAGCGCGAGCAAGATCCTTTGTGGCAAACCAACCATCATCATCAACCATTGACAGAATTTTGTTTCCAACTAAGTAACCCAAGCAGAGTGATTTCCCTTTGACTTGAATCTCTTGATCTCTTAAACGTATCTGTCGGTTAGGAATCACCTGCCCAACCCCTGCGGTAGCATCAGCACGTTTCGCTACTACGGTGGACGCCATCTCAGTTAAGCCATAACCAACCCAACACTCAATACCCTGTCGTTTGGCTTGTTCCACCAGCTCAACAGGAATGGCCGTACCACCGAGTAAAACCTGCTTTAAACGAGCGTGCCCATCTATTGGTATATCCTGCAATAAACGTTGCAGCTGAGAGGGTACTAAAGAGGCGTGAGTGACTTGAACAACAGTGTTGAGTAGTTCACCCTTCTTACACAAGACAAGTTCACCACCTGCCATTAACCAGCGCCAAACAATCGCCAAACCAGAGACGTGTGACAGAGGCAACGACAGCAACCAAGCGTCTTGCTTAGTAAAGTCCATCATGGTGAGTAGGCCCACTGCTGAATAAAGGTGATTATTGATGCTATGTACCACCGCTTTTGCCTTTCCGGTTGAACCCGATGTAAACACTACCGTTGCCACCCGTGCAGGCTGCCAGGTAACAGGAATCACACACTGAGTGGCTGAAATCAGCTCCAATCGCTGACACCCTTTAGGCGTAACTCTATCAGTCTGTTCTAACCATAAATACGTCGCGCACAGTGTCTCAAGTTTTTCAGCTAGCGGTTTATCAGCCACTCGTGTTGGCAAAGCAACGAATCGAGCGCCAACTCGCAATGACGCTAAATGTAACCAGATCAATTCAATACGGTTATCTGCAATCGCAACCACAACATCATCTCGTCGCACCCCTTGCTTAATAAGCCCAGCAGCAAAACCTTCAATTTTGCATGATAGTTGTAACCAAGTAACGTTAGTGTCGCCAAAAGAGAGAGCGACCTCATTAGGTCGCTCTTGAGTCCAGTGCTGCCACGGCCATGTCGTAAAGGCGTGCTCAATCTCTGCCATCGATTAACTATTCCAGAATAAGGTAAGATCAGATAAAGGGGTTAAAGGCAGCGGCGACGTAGGCCATGGAGTCTCTAATTGCTGTTGAAACAGATCAATAGTATCCAAACCTGGAATCACATCTGGGGTCAGCCAGTGTGCCACTCGTGCTAGTTGATTTAAACCCAAACTGCTTTCAATACTGGAACTGATCACAGCCACTAATCCTTGCTGATGTGCTTGTTCAATCAACTGCTGACACTTTTCAATTGAACCGACCAGTGTTGGCTTGATAACAATGGCTGCCACCCCTTGCTGTGCTTTTACTTCAAAGTCCTCATCACGTACCGTCTCATCCCACGCAATGGCAATACCCGTCTCTTGTGCAAACTCGAGGCTATCTTGCGGTTTTTTACACGGTTCTTCTAAGAAGGCAATTTTAGTGCGGTGATGCGGCTGAACATATTTGGCAAACTGACGCGCTTTTACCGGTGTCCAACCACGATTGGCATCTAGACGTAGGGTCAGATCAGGAATGGCATCAAAAAACATATTCGCCACCATACCATCGCGTACCGCTTCATACATGCCGACCTTAATTTTGGCTACTTTCGTCCCCGTCATTTGGTCAAGTTTGATTACCAAGTCATCTGGGTCCCCTGTGCAGAGAGGTGCTGTGGCATAGTTCGCCTCATCCGGCAGCCCACCGACAAGCTCTAATCGCGCCATGCTGATACCAAAAGCGACAGAAGGAAGTGCATCTGATAGATCGAACTCCTCTCCGGACACCCAACGCTCGAGCTGTTGAATGGTTTGCTCACCCGCCTGCTCTGCGGTTTCGTGACTAAACTCAGGTAACGGTGCAATTTCACCTCGACCCACAGTGTCATTGTCTTGTAACTCAACAATCCAACCTTCACGAGTGGTTAAACGCTGGTTACGCAGAATCACACCGCTGTCCATCGGCAGTTGATATTGATACAGTTTTGCACTTCGCATAGTGTTGGCTCTTATTAAGGATTACGAGGAAATTTATCGAAGTTTGGTCGACGCTTTTCATTAAATGCGTTACGCCCCTCTTGTCCCTCTTCCGTCATGTAGAACATCATGGTCGCGTTACCTGCAAGCTCTTGCAGACCCGCTTGACCATCACAATCTGCATTTAGCGCCGCTTTCAAACAACGCAGCGACATAGGGCTATGCTGTAAAACTTCACGACACCATCTAATGGTCTCTTTTTCTAAATCTTTCACGGGAACTACCGTGTTCACTAACCCCATGTCCAGTGCTTCTTGTGCATCATAGAAACGACATAAGAACCAGATTTCACGTGCTTTCTTTTGGCCAACGATACGCGCCATATACGAAGCACCCCAACCGCCATCAAACGAGCCGACTTTCGGTCCAGTTTGACCAAACTGAGCATTTTCAGCCGCAATGGTAAGATCGCACATCATGTGTAGAACATGTCCACCACCCACTGCGTAACCCGCTACTGCGGCAATCACAGGCTTAGGGCAAGTACGAATTTGACGTTGAAAATCCAGCACATTAAGGTGGTGTGTTCCAGAGTCATCTTTATAACCACCATAGTCACCACGGATCTTTTGATCGCCACCAGAACAGAAAGCGTCCTCACCTAAACCCGTTAAGATAATCACCCCAACATTTTCATCATATCTTGCGTCAGCGAGTGCATTAATCATCTCTTTAACTGTCCCAGGACGAAATGCGTTTCTCACCTGTGGTCGAGCAATCGTGATTTTCGCAATACCATCGGCTGATTTATGGTAATGAATGTCTTCATAATCAGCGGTGCAATCGGTCCAGTTGATCGCGGCATATAACTCTTCTTCTGAAATTCCTACGGTTCTTGCCATGTTAGTCACCTACTTGTGCTAAATAATGTAAAAGCTGCTGAGAAAACAGCTCAGGTTGTTCAATATGTACGTTATGTCCAGCAGACTCAATAATAGACAACGCTAATTGACTTTTAGTCGCGATCTGTTGAAATTTTTTATCCTTACCGCCACACACATAGTGCAATGGAATAGAGCTTCTCTGCAGTTGCGGCAGTAAATTCTGCTGCTTAGCCAACGATGCCGCTTCAAGCATCTCAGCCACACACTCACCTCGATTGTATTGCCGCTTTCGGATTAGAATCTGTCGTTGTTGACCCGTTAACGAACCGAATACAGGCTGCTGATACCACGCCTGTAAAACCTCGTCTATCGGTCTATCTCTAAAGTGTTTGGCCCATTGTTGATCGCTGTGGAGTCGACTCTCTCTTACCGTCTCATCAAGGCCAAAATGGCCAGCTTCAAGCATCACACCAACCATTTTACAACGCCATAAACGATTAGGGTGAACCACAATATTCATTAATACTCTGGCACCGAGTGAATAACCCACAAAAACAGCCTGGCTAATTCCTCTTTGCGCTAAAGTCTGTGCAATGCATGTTTGAATATGATCAAAATTATCACCACGGATGGCGCGGCTATTCCCATGCCCAGGCAGATCGATAGCAATACATTGATGTGTTTGACTCACGTGATGAATCACCGCTGACCAATCTTTTGAACTACCTAAAAAACCATGCAGAAAAACGACGGTTGGATGATGGCGACTATTTCGCCCTCCTTGTCCGAAGGTGCTAGAGAATAACGGCATCTTGTACCACTGAAAAGAACGATTTTAGCTCAGTACCCGCTTGCCCTGGCGGCGTCTTAATCTCAACCAATCGAGTGTGATTATCCGTGGCTTTTAATCCATCATGAATGGCCTCAAGTGCGGATGATAATGTCTCTGGCTGAAAGTAGCTAATACCAAACATTGCTGCGGCATGGGAAAATTCGAAGCCATGCGGCATACGATAGAGTGACTCTTTCTGCTGCTCATTCACGGGTAACAGATCGAAAATAGCCCCGCCATCATTATTGGTCACCACAATCACTGTCGGGCCATCACTCTTAACCAAAAGTGGCAGAGAGTTAAGATCATAAAGAAGTGATGTGTCCCCAATTAGGCAGAGCAGAGGTTGTTTTTTTGCAGATTGAATCCCAGCAGCCGTCGCCACTAACCCATCTATACCTGACGCGCCTCGATTAGAATAGACTTCGCAATCTGGTAAATTGGACACCATATCCACTAAGCGGATGATCAAGCTATTTCCGATAAAAAGATCGGTACCCATATCGAGCACACTTTCAATGCCCGTGGCAAAACTTAACTCGGTGAGTTTCTCTGAATGTAAATTAGCAGACACACAAAGCGCTTTAACTTGCTGGCTGCCCTTCTTTAACTCATCGGCCCACCCCATTGAGGAGTGATCAAATATCGATGCACTGTCGAACCAATCTCGATGGCTCTCAGCCCACGCTATAATGTCATGATGATACCGACGATGAGGTTGATGAGATGCAACCAGTAACCCTGAATGTGGGGCCACTAAATAATGATGTAACCATGGCTGTTTCTCAATAAACTGCCCAAGGCGTTTGGATACGACTCTGGCACCGAACTGCAGTAAAGACTCTGCCTGTTCGAATTGACTGCGACAGACTGAATTTTGTAACCAGAGATCATAATGTGCCCATTCCGAGCTACCACCAGCCTGAGGATCAAGTAGTAGTGGCCATTGCAAACGCTCAGCGAGTGCTCTTACGGCAATTAACTCATTACGTGTCAATTGGCCAGCAACAATTACTCCACGTGTTTTCACCATTTGATGCCACTCATCGTCAATCAGAATGGTCTGTTGAGGTTCACTGATGTTGACAAAAGGTTGATCGGATTTCTGCCAATGCGTTAATGGCGATAAATAGCCAGAAAAATCGACATCCTCACCATACAGAGGTTCAGGGTAAGGGCAATTAATGTGTATCGCCCCTCCCTCACGATTCTGCTCTGACATCAATTGATCGACACTGCTTAATAGCCAACGAGGAGTTATGGTTAATGTTGGACTTGGTAAGTTGCATGCAGCAGTGACATGCGAGGAAAAGATGCCCAGTTGGGTAATCGCTTGGTTGGCGCCACAGTTAATCAGATCCACGGGACGATCTGACGTTAACAGCACTAACTTCTCTCTGGTTAAGCCAGACTCGACCACACAGGGCAATAGATTCGCCACCGCTGTTCCAGAGGTCACCACAATCGCCACTGCACTACGCTCAGTTTTAGCTATACCAAGTGCAAAAAAACCAAGACCTCGCTCATCAAAGTGGGTATGTAAGGTCACCTTGCTATTTTCAGATGCGGCGATGGCTAATGGGGTAGAACGAGACCCTGGCGCTAAGCAAAGGTGTTTGACTCCACTACGGGTTAACTCTTCAACAATCAGTGAGGCCCATAATCGATTTAAGCTCGCCTGTTCTGTTTTCCAGTTCATGCGCTACGCGGCTCTGACAAATTCAGTTCTGGCTCTAACAAGCTATAAAGTGTCGAGGTTTTCCGATCCAGCTCTTGCCACTCACTGTCGGCTTTAGAGCCAGGTACAATTCCAGCACCTGCAAATAAGTGCAGCTCACTCTCTTTAACGAGTGCGCTTCGAATAGCGACACAAAATTCACTTTGATGCTCACTCAAAAAACCGACGGCACCGCTATACCAACCACGAGCAAACGGTTCATGATCGGCAATAAAGTTAAGTGCAGCTTCTCGGGGAAGACCTGCAATTGCAGCAGTAGGTTGTAAGCTATCAAGCAGTGATGCATCACCAAAGTCACTGTTCAACTGTCCTGAAATATCACGTTTTAAATGCTGAACTTTACGCAGTTTTACCAATTCGGGCTCTTTGGTAACATTCACTGTTGAACAGTGGTGGTTCAGTCGGCTAACGATATCTTCAACAACTAAATGATTCTCATAGCGGTTCTTTTCATCATTAAATAACCATGAGGCCAATTTTTGGTCTTCTTGTCCATTGATACCACGACCAATAGTGCCAGCTAACGCTTCAGTGTGAATGTCACTGCCATTTCTCACATAAAGCCTTTCAGGTGTTGAACCAATAAAACAGTGTTTGTGATCCAGAGCCATCATAAAGTGGAAGCTGTCTGTGTTCGTGGCACGGCTGGCTTTTAAGAGTTGAGAAGATGAGAGTGGATGACTTAGGGTTAAGGTTGTTTTTCTCGCCAGTACTACTTTCTCAAAAATTTTGTTGCTGATGCCATCTAATGCTTTATTGACCATAGTTGACCAATCGCTGAATTCTGGAGCGTGTTGCTTTGAGATAATATTACATTTTAGGGCGTTAAGCGGCATTACGTTGTCTGTTAATCTGCTTAACCTGCTCAGTAGTTGACTATTATCATCACAGAGGTTCGCCACTAGCTGCCAGCTATTATTAACACGGCTTACTTCAAACTGTGGAAGAAAGAAAAATGAGGACATACAACGTTTATTACGGGCGGTTCTGCCATCAAAGGAGCGTCCACCCCAGATACGTTGGTCTTCACCTAAGGCACTTTGGGCAACGGAGGGATCAGTAAACGTTCGTACTTGACCAAGCGCAATCGTCTCTTGTTGAGCATTACGAGATTGCCAATAAAACTTTGGGAAAATAGGCTGAGCATCAAACCAATCGATCAGATCTTTATCTGCTGGCCAATTAAGGTCGACCCCCACACGAACGTCGGAGGGTTTCGCATTTTCAATATTTTCTTTTAAGGACTGAATCGCGTTATGCAAAGCGGACAAATCTACCTCTCTCAGCTTTCCTTGCCACCTTGGCTAAAGTAATTCCTTACTTCGATTATTCTCTTAATCACACAAGAGAATATTGTTTGGTATCAATTAAAAATCAATTGAACAGACCATTCTACATTAAACCTCAAAACTGGCAAAAGTTTATGCTCAATAGTAGAAATGATCATTATTTAGTATAAAACTCCTCCATTGAATATTTATCCCTATTATTTACTAAAAAATCGTTCTCAGCTGCATGAGAATAGTGTAATTTGTAAGTTAATAGATAAACAGTTATCAGGGTTAATTAATGAAAAATATCGGGATGTCATCCAAACTCAATAATGTCTGCTACGATATCCGTGGTCCAGTATTGAAACATGCTAAGCGATTAGAAGAAGAAGGGCATAAAATTCTAAAGCTCAACATTGGAAATCCCGCCCCATTTGGTTTTGATGCCCCAGATGAGATATTAGTCGATGTGATCAAGAATCTACCAACGTCACAAGGGTATTGCGATTCAAAAGGAATTTACTCTGCTCGTAAAGCTGTGGTCCAACACTATCAAAAGCGAGGCCTACTTAATTTAGATGTCGAGGACGTCTATATAGGTAATGGCGCTTCAGAACTGATTGTGATGGCTATGCAAGCACTGCTTAATAATGATGACGAGATGTTGGTCCCTTCCCCTGATTACCCACTTTGGACCGCAGCAGTATCGTTATCAGGTGGTAATCCTGTCCATTACCTATGTGATGAAGAGTCTGACTGGTACCCTGATTTAGACGACATTAAAAGCAAGATCACGTCAAAGACTAAAGGCATAGTATTAATCAACCCCAATAACCCAACTGGGGCCGTCTACAGCCGAGACTTTTTGCTCGAAGTGGTTGAAATTGCTCGTCAACATGACTTAATTATCTTTGCTGATGAAATCTACGATAAAGTCCTCTACGACGGTGCAATCCATACCTCGATAGCAACGTTATCGGAAGATGTATTGACCGTCACCTTCAATGGGCTCTCCAAAGCATATCGCGTGTGTGGTTTTAGAGCGGGTTGGATGTTTATCTCGGGTCCTCAACAGAATGCTAAAGGGTATATTTCTGGTTTAGAGATGCTCTCATCGATGCGTTTATGTGCCAATGTCCCCATGCAGCACGCTATTCAGACCGCGCTAGGTGGCTATCAAAGTGTTAACGAATTACTGCTACCCGGCGGGCGACTGCTAGAGCAACGAGATCGTGCCTATGAATTAGTAACACAGATACCTGGCGTCAGTTGCGTAAAACCGAAAGGGGCAATGTATCTATTTCCTAAGCTCGATCCTAAGATGTATAACATTCAAGATGATCAAAAATTTGTATTGGATTTTTTGATTCAAGAAAAAGTACTCTTAGTGCAAGGAACTGGATTCAATTGGCACAAACCCGATCACTTCAGAATTGTCACCCTGCCACGAGTCGATGACTTAGAGATGGCCATTGGACGTCTTGAACGCTTTTTGCATAACTACTCTCAGTAATTCAACGAAAAGGGGCCTATATTAAGGCCTCTTTTGCATTCATCATCTAAGGTTATCTCTACTATGAAACAGAGCCACTTTTTCGCACACCTTGCAAGAATGAAGCTTATCCAGCGCTGGCCATTAATGCGCAGTATCTCTAAAGAGAACATTTCTGAACACAGTCTGCAAGTCGCCTTTGTCGCTCATGCCCTTGGCCTGATTAAAAACAAAAAGTTTGGTGGCAGTGTAAACCCTGAACGTTTGGCTCTACTCGGTATGTTTCATGATACCAGTGAAGTGCTCACCGGTGATTTGCCAACGCCAATCAAATACTTTAACCCCGCCATCGCCCAAGAGTATAAAAAGATCGAAGTCGCGGCAGAACAAAAGTTACTCTCTATGCTACCGGAAGAGTTTCAAGAAGATTATCAGGATCTATTAATCAGTAGTGCCATCAATCAAGAGGATACGGCCATAGTGAAACAAGCTGACTCCTTGTGTGCTTATTTAAAGTGTATGGAGGAACTCGCCGCAGGTAACCATGAATTTGAACAGGCGAAGAGTCGTTTAGAAGCGACCCTTGAGAAAAGACGCAGCCCTGAAATGGACTACTTTTTGGCAACCTTCGCGAATAGTTTCAGTTTGACGCTAGATGAAATCAATTAATCTGATTGGCTGCCATGGTGCTTTTCAAACAGACCTGGCGGCATATGATTAATTTGAAATTCAATCATGGCATTAAAGGCGGTCATTAAAGGCAAAAACTGTTCGGCTCTTTCTGGTTCTAACACTTGTAAAGCATGAAAACCCGCCTCTACGGTCGATAATCCATTTTCACTTGGCGCTTTTCTAATACGATAGTGTCCAATCAAAGCTTCATCCAAATGTACTGACGGGATATGGTGTAAATTACTAGATAGCTGCCATATTTTATACGCTTTTCTCCATGTACCATCAATCAAGATTATGCGTGTTTTAGTGATCGAATTTACCTGCGGTTGTTTGAAAGCGGTTTGGGTTAATAATTGACTTCCCTCTGTGGGGTATAGCAGTAAAGTCTGGCTTCCCTCTTCACTCAACAACGCATTCAATGATGGGTGCTCAGTGAAATCCTCTCCCACAAAACAGTAACTATTGGCTAGCGATAAATTTACGATTTTTGCGGTACCAATTGCTCGCTTAACTTCTGAAGGGTGTTGTAGGATAATCAATTCAGTCTCAGACACAATTTTCTGAATATTGCTACAAATACAGGCCATATTCGCCTTACCACACTGATTACAATATCGACTCACGAGGTTACCTTTTTTGCTGCGTTTATTACTTTTATTATTAGCCCTGATGGTGGCCTTTCAAATCCCAACAGTGAGTGAAATGGTACTGTGGGACAGAGCGTTGATCCATCATGGCGAGTTATGGCGAATCGTAACAGGAAATTTCACTCACACCAACTTTGCGCACCTATTAATGAACTCAGGCGCCCTGATTATCTTTTATCTACTGTTTAAAGAGTACCTGAACAACCAAATCTTGTTGCCACTGTTATTGTCTACTTCGCTGGTTGTAGGGTTATCGATCTTTTTAACTGATATTGATCTCTACTTTGGCCTCTCTGGTGTGATACACGGATTACTCGCTTGGGGAGCCGTAAAAGATATTCAATATGGTCGACAGAGTGGTTACTGGTTACTCGGCGGTATTATCGCTAAAGTTATCTGGGAACAACTGTTTGGTGCTTCATCTTCAACCATGGTTCTTATTGACGCTCGAGTGGCCATCGAAGCACATTTAGCAGGGCTAATCTACGGCATCGTCTTTGCCCTGCTAATGTGGAGTTATAAGCGAATTCGTGGCTGATTTTTGTTAAACAGTGACGGTCCAATCCCTTTCACTAGCATCAAATCTTCGGCTTTGGTAAATGCACCGTTTTGATCTCGGTATTCAACAATCGCTTTTGCTTTACTTGGCCCGACGCCGATCAATAACTGATCAAGTTCCTCGGCATCCGCTGAATTAATATTAACCACAATCTCAATTCCTTGGTATGTATCAACGGCAGTATCTTCAGCTATCGCTATCGGTGTAGTCAGGAATAAAACGGCGGTTAAAAGTAATGTAAATAGAGGTTTAATAATCAAAAACATAGTTGTCGCTCCTTGGGTTATGATTCCCATTTAGCGTATCCTATCATCTTGAATGAACGCAGATGTTCTTACGTTATAGGGCAGAAAAAACGACGGGCTGCACATGGCAGCCCGTCGGTATTACATAGAAGTTACAATCAATTTGTAGATGTTTCTAAAATTGGGTAGCTAATACTCTCTTCACTTCGTAGTACTTCTAGCACGGCAGACAGCTCTTGTTGCGCTTGGTTACGTGCTAAACGTGCAGATACTTGCGGCTTCATCGAGTCATTCGCCACTGACAGTACACCATCAAGTGCGATAACAACGATATTGCTACTCTCATCTCTCGCTTCAACGTAAACACTACTGTTCTCTAGCGGCTTCGTAATCTTAAACACTTCTGGAGCTAAGGTATCGCTGCGTGAAATAGTACGAGCTTCAGTGAACGATAACGCATTGTCCGTTAAGAATTGCTCTCCAGCATCATCCGATTGTAAAGCAGCCACAGTATCCGTTGCTAACGCTTGTGCTTGTTTTTCAGCAAGATCACGGGCTAGTTGGGCTTTCACTGCTTCGCTAACATCAGTCAAAGGCAGTACAGCAGCTGGGCGGTTATCATCAACACGAACAACAACCACATGCTCAGGTGCGATCTCAATCACTTCAGAGTTCAGTCCATCTTCTCTTACTTCTGGGCTAAAGATAGCTTGAATCACCGCAGGAGTAGATAACCCTTCAGGTACTGAAGAGCGTGAGAAGAAATCTGACTCTTTAATCTGAGCGTTAACCGCTTGTGCTGCATCATCTAATGAATCTGGCATTTCAAAAGCGACTTCTGCTAACGTCGTCTGTAGCTCATAAAACTCACCAGCCGCTTTTTCATCTTGCAATGTCGCAATGATACTTGCTTGAACATCCGTAAGTGGTTTGGTTATTGGCGCTTCTACACCATCAAGTTGAATAATGTGGTAACCAAAGGCAGATTTAACTAACTCAGTACGATCATTCACATTCGCGAGTTCAAAAGCCGCTTGTTCAAAAGCAGGATCCATCACCCCACGCTCAAACCAATCAAGCTCACCACCTTTTTCTGCACTGAACGTATCATCAGATACTTCAGTTGCAACAGCAGCAAAATCTTCACCACTATTAATGCGGTCTAGTACTGCTTGAGCTTTTTCTTTATCGTCACCTTGAATCAGTATATGACTAACACGACGCTTCTCGAGCGTAGAGTATTTGTCCTGGTTCTCAGTAAAGTATTTTTCAACCTCTTCATCAGAAACAGAAACCGCTGATCTCAATGCCTCTCCAGAGAGCTCAATATAAGAGATTTTAACCTGATCCGGTCGCATAAAGCGTGACTGATTCTCATCATAAAAGGATTGAATCGCCTCTTCAGTGACATCGGCTTGTTCAGCCAGCTTGGCAATATCAAAAGTAATCGTTCTGATTTCACGCTGCTGAACTTCAAGTTCGTTCAAGTGATTCACTTCATTCTCAAGAGTGAAATCACTGCTTTGTAACGCCATAATAAGTTGATTACGCGTCATGTCTTGACGCATTGTCTCAGCAAAACCTTCTGGCGTATATCCGGCACGACGAAGAGCAGAAGCATACACTTCTTTATCAAACTGACCTGCATTTTGAAACGCTGGCATCTTAACAATTTCAGAACGCACTTGAGCATCACTCACGCGCAGCCCTAACTCTTGTGCACGTTGATTCAACAAAATATCATTGATCATACGGTCCAAAATTGTTTTGCGAAATTGTTGTACGTATTGAGGATCACCAAGAAGAGTCGAAAAATACTCCCCAAGTTGAGATTGCATACGGTTACGCTCATTCTGGTATGCTTGTTCGAATTCATTGCGGCTAATCTCTCTATCACCCACTGTTGCTGCTACTGGCTGAGAGCCAGAGCCTAGGTAACTACCTACGCCTGCAAAAACAAATGAAAAAATAATTAGACCCAGAATAATTTTAACTGCGAGGCTACTAGCGCCTTCACGTAATCGTTCCATCATAATCTGCCATATCTCCTGAAAATGAAGGGCAAGGTTGTAGCCAAGTATACTGACTTAAATACAAAAAAAAAGCGCATCTCAAACGATGCGCCAATGACTCATCACGACTATTTTACTAGCCTTGCGTTCATTTTTATAGACTTTTCTAATAGTGATTAGTTCAGACTATTATTTTTAAACTGGATTCTTAATTACATGCTTCTTTAAGTGCTTTACCAGCTTTAAATGCAGGAACTTTTGCTGCTGCAATTTGAATCTCTTCACCCGTCTTCGGGTTACGGCCTGTGCGAGCTGCACGATCACGTACGCTGAAAGTACCGAAACCAACTAATGCTACTTGGTCTCCGCTTTTTAAAGAATCAGTAACGGCTTCGATAAATGCGTCGAGTGCACGACCTGCTGAAGCTTTTGATACATCTGCGTTTTCTGCAATTTTGTCGACTAATTGTGATTTATTCACTGTTTTACCCCTAGTTCATTTTCTGACATTTTTAAATCAGTTCATTATTGTCCGTAATATTTTTATTAGTCCTTTATCCTAGCCCAGCTAAGTATTAAGTAACTACATCACTAACTTAGCTTTCAAGGTAAACGCTGACAAGCATTTTAAGCCTGTCAGCGCCTTTATCATCGTTATTTTTGCAGCGTATCACTGTTTTGAGTGCTTACCAGCTCAATACCGAGAGGGTTGTCTTGTAAAGCAATCACTAAAACTTCGTCAATCCACTGAACGGGATGAATTTTCAGATCAGCAATAACGTTTTCTGGAATCTCTTCTAGATCACGTTCATTCTCTTTTGGTATGACAATAGTTTTGATTCCACCACGATGTGCGGCGAGAATTTTCTCTTTTAGTCCACCAATTGGAAGTACTTCACCTCTTAGTGTGATTTCCCCTGTCATCGCTACTTCAGCTTTAACTGGGTTGCCCGTTAAGCTTGATACAAGAGCAGTACACATTGCGATACCTGCACTTGGACCATCTTTAGGTGTTGCACCTTCCGGAACATGAACGTGGATGTCACGTTTTTCATAGAAGTCACTGTTGATACCCAGTTTCTCTGCACGGCTACGAACCACTGTCATTGCCGCTTGGATAGACTCCTGCATAACATC
This sequence comes from Aliivibrio kagoshimensis, assembly GCF_050337105.1. NCBI lineage: Bacteria > Pseudomonadati > Pseudomonadota > Gammaproteobacteria > Vibrionales > Vibrionaceae > Aliivibrio > Aliivibrio kagoshimensis. The sequence goes on along the minus strand of NZ_JAKJSQ010000026.1, from coordinate 37,873 downwards.
ACCCAGTGAGCCGGTATAACTAAGCTTGCCTTTACCAATCATTGACTCGGTCTCAATAGTGAGCAGATCGCCCCCTACTTCTGTCCAAGCTAAACCAGTCACTTGACCTACTCGGTTGCTGTCATCCGCTTTACCAAAATCACAGCGCTGCACGCCCAAGAACTCTTTCAGATTGTCTTGGCAAATCGTGACCGTTTTAAGATCTTTCTCTAACAGGATCTTTTTCACCGCTTTACGGCACAGTTTCGAAATTTCTCTCTCAAGACTACGAACCCCAGCTTCACGAGTGTAGTAACGAATAATGCCGATAATCGCAGAGTCTTCAATGGTGATCTCGTGAGGTTTCAATCCATTGCGTTCAATCTGCTTATTAAGTAAGTGACTCTTCGCAATGTTTAGCTTCTCATCTTCGGTATAACCGGAAAGACGGATCACTTCCATACGGTCCAGCAACGGACCTGGAATATTCATTGAGTTTGAAGTAGCAACAAACATCACATCTGAAAGATCGTAATCCACTTCAAGATAGTGGTCACTGAATGCATTATTCTGTTCTGGATCGAGTACTTCGAGCAGTGCAGAGGAAGGATCGCCTCGCATATCTGAAGACATCTTGTCAATTTCATCCAACAAGAATAGTGGGTTTTTCACTTCCACTTTCGCCATTTTTTGGATCAGCTTACCTGGAAGTGAACCAATATACGTACGTCGATGACCTCGAATCTCAGCTTCATCACGAACTCCGCCCAACGCCATGCGCGTATATTTTCTGCCAGTGGCTTTCGCAATAGACTGGCCTAATGAGGTTTTACCCACACCAGGAGGCCCAACAAGACATAAAATAGGTCCTTTGAGTTTATTGACTCGGCTCTGAACCGCCAAATACTCAAGAATTCGTTCTTTAACACGCTCTAGACCATAATGATCCGCATTTAACACCTCTTCTGCTTTCGCGAGGTTCTTTTTCACTTTTGAGCGTTTTGACCATGGGACACTGATCATCCAATCAATATAGCTACGGACTACCGTCGCTTCAGCTGACATCGGAGACATCATTTTCAACTTTTGCAACTCTTGCTCAGATTTCACTCTGGCTTCCGCTGGCATTTTAGCTTCTTCAATCTTCAGCTTTAACGCTTCAAACTCGTCTGGAGCATCATCAAGATCCCCTAACTCTTTTTGAATCGCTTTCATCTGTTCATTTAGATAGTATTCGCGCTGACTCTTTTCCATCTGCTTTTTAACACGTCCGCGAATGCGTTTTTCTACTTGAAGAAGATCAATCTCAGATTCCATCATCCCCATCAAGAACTCTAAACGGTCATTGATTTCGATGATCTCAAGTACATTCTGTTTATCGGCTAATTTGAGTGGCATGTGAGCCGCAATGGTATCCGCTAAACGTGCAGCTTCTTCAATACCATTGAGTGACGTGAGCACTTCTGGTGGGATTTTTTTATTGAGCTTAATGAATCCTTCGAACTGATTAATGGCAGTTCGAACAATCACTTCTTGCTCTCTTTCATCTAATTCAGGGGTAACAAGGTACTCAGCGTCTGCAGAGAAAAAATCACCTTCGATAAAGCGCTCGATTTTTGCGCGTTGCTGCCCTTCAACCAGAACTTTTACCGTGCCGTCTGGTAACTTCAACAGTTGAAGAATCGTGGCAACGGTGCCGACAGAATACAGATCGCCGACTTCAGGTTCGTCAGTAGCCGCTTCTTTTTGGGCAACTAATAGTATCTGCTTGTTTTGATCCATTGCTGCTTCAAGGCAGCGAATTGACTTCTCTCTGCCAACAAACAGTGGAATGACCATATGCGGGTATACCACCACATCTCTAAGTGGCAGAACCGGAATTTCAATGCGTTCGGAACGCTCTAGGTTCATATTATTCTCTCTTCCTTCAAGGCTCTTCAGATTATATGGGGGCTAACTCGTAAGTTTCAACGGTATTAATCACTTAAAATGAAAAAGGAGGCATCAGCCTCCTTTTTTAATTCAATATCGTGTAAAAACCGTTCAGATTACTCTGCTCCAGCCGCTTTAGATTCTGAATTTTCGTAGATCAACAGTGGTTCAGACTCACCATTAATCACCGAACTGTCGATAACCACTTTAGTAACATCATTGGTTGATGGCAGCTCATACATAGTATCAAGCAGTACACCTTCAAGAATTGAACGTAAACCACGAGCTCCTGTTTTACGTTCCATCGCTTTTTTAGCGATAGCCGTTAAGGCATCTTCACGGAATTCCAGTTCAGCACCTTCAAGATCAAAGAGTGCAGCATACTGTTTTGTCAGCGCATTCTTTGGTTGACTCAAAATCTGAATCAACGCTTGCTCATCCAATTCAGTCAATGTTGTCGTGACGGGAAGACGACCGATAAACTCAGGAATCAATCCATACTTAACCAGATCTTCAGGTTCCACTTTCTTAAACAGGTCACTCAGTGTCGTCGTTTCGTCTTTAGAACGAACATCCGCACCGAAACCAATGCCAATACCAGTAGCTACTCGCTGATCAACCACTTTATCAAGCCCGGCAAATGCACCGCCACAAATAAAGAGAATCTTAGAGGTATCTACCTGCAAAAACTCTTGTTGAGGATGCTTACGTCCACCTTGTGGTGGTACTGAAGCAACTGTACCTTCGATCAGTTTCAATAGCGCTTGCTGCACACCTTCACCAGAGACGTCTCGGGTTATAGATGGATTGTCAGATTTACGTGAGATTTTATCGATCTCATCGATATAGACAATACCGCGTTCCGCTTTTGCTACATCATAGTCACACTTCTGTAGTAGCTTTTGAATGATGTTCTCTACGTCTTCACCAACGTAACCCGCTTCAGTAAGCGTAGTCGCATCAGCCATAGTAAAAGGTACATCGAGACAGCGTGCTAAGGTTTCAGCAAGCAGTGTTTTACCACTCCCTGTAGGGCCGATCAGCAGAATATTACTTTTGCCTAGCTCTACACCGTCCGCCGTTTTGTCGCCATTACGTAAACGCTTATAATGATTGTATACGGCTACAGCGAGTACCTTTTTCGCATGATCTTGTCCAATAACATAATCATCGAGATTTTCACGAATTTCACGTGGTGTCGGCAGTTCGCTGTTCTCTTTTGTCGGAAGCGCATCTTTCACTTCTTCACGAATAATATCGTTACAAAGATCGACACATTCGTCACACACATAAACCGATGGACCGGCGATCAGTTTACGTACTTCATGCTGACTTTTTCCGCAAAATGAGCAGTACAGTAACTTACCGTTATCATCATCTTTACGCTTATCTGTCATTCGCTAACCTCTTTCTAAGCAATGCTTTTGTCTCTTTATTTGAGTCTATAACAAATATGGTTAATTTGCTGCCTCAAATATTTTAATCTTTAGTCACGAGTCGTTAGAATCGCATCAACCAAACCGTAATCAACTGCTTCTTGCGCAGTCATAAAGTTATCACGATCCGTATCTGTTTCAATCACTTCTAACGGCTGACCAGTATGTTCTGCCAGCATGGCATTTAATTTCTTTTTAGTCGCTAAAATATTTTCAGCATGAATCTGAATATCTGAAGCCTGACCTTGATACCCACCGAGAGGCTGATGAATCATCACACTCGCGTTTGGCAAACAGAAACGTTTTCCCTTAGCACCACCGGCTAATAGGAACGAGCCCATTGAACATGCCTGTCCCATACATACCGTGCTCACATTCGGTTTAATGAACTGCATGGTGTCATAAATTGACATGCCTGCGGTTACAGAACCACCTGGAGAGTTGATATAGAGAAAAATATCTTTCTCTGGATTCTCAGATTCAAGAAAAAGAAGCTGGGCTACAATCAGGTTAGCCATGTTGTCTTCAACTTGACCCGTTAAGAAAATAACACGCTCTTTAAGAAGGCGAGAGAAGATATCGAACGAACGTTCTCCACGTGGAGTCTGTTCTACTACCATAGGAACTAGAGCATTCTGAATAGAAGACATGGTACTTTTTTCTTGATTGTTCATTACATGCACCTATTAATTGATTCTAAGCCTAAAAATAAATGGCCCGGATGAAAAACTTCACACGGACCATTGATAGCAGACCTGTTGATTCTAAGTCAACGTCTACTTTAACAAAACAGCAATTATGCTGGCTGCTGCTGATTCATAAGCTCTTGAAAGCTTACTTCTTTATCAGAAACAGATGCTTTTGCTAGAATCGCATCAATTGCTTGCTCTTCTAATGCAACATTGCGCATGTTGTTCATCATCTCTTCGTTGCCTTCGTAGTATGCAACAACTTCCGTTGGGTCTTCATAAGCAGAAGCCATGTCAGCAATCAGTGCTTTCACTTTGTCTTCGTCTGCTTTTAGCTCTTCGGTTTTGATTACTTCACCAAGAAGAAGGCCAACCACTACACGGCGCTTAGCTTGCTCTTCGAAAAGTTCTGCTGGAAGCTCAGGTGTGTTTTTAGCGTCGCCACCAAAACGTTGAACCGCTTGCTTACGTAGAACGTCAACTTCTTGTGCAATTAGCGCAGAAGGAACGTCGATGTCGTTGTTTTCAACTAGACCGTTAATCGCTTGCTCTTTGATGCGAGACTTAACAGCTTGTGCTAGTTCACGCTCCATGTTTTTGCGTACTTCAGCTTTAAGACCGTCGATAGAACCATCTTTAACGCCAAAACGAGCAACAAACTCTTCAGTTAACTCAGGTAGCTCACGAGTTTCAACTTTAGTTAGTTTGATTTCAAACTGAGCTGATTTACCTTTTAGGTTCTCAGCGTGGTAATCGGCAGGGAAATCAACGGTGATAGTGAACTCTTCGCCCGCTTTCTTACCAGCAATACCTTCTTCGAAACCAGGGATCATACGACCTTGGCCCATTTCAAGTGCGAAGTTTTCAGCTTGGCCACCTTCAAACGCTTCACCGTCAATAGAACCGTTAAAATCGATAGTTGCGCGAGAGTCTTCCGCAGCAGCTTCTTCAGTCTCAGCCCAAGTTGCTTGTTGCTTACGCAGTGTTTCAAGCATTTCAGTGATGTCTTCGTCTTTAACTTCAACCGCTGGTTTTTCAACAACGACTTTATCAAGATCTTTCAGTTCAACTTCTGGGTATACTTCAAACGTTGCAGCAAAAACAAGATCTTTGCCTGCTTCAGTTTCAACGGGTGCAAATGTTGGCGAGCCTGCTGGATTGATTTTTTCTTGAACAATCGCTTCGATGAAATGACGGTGCATAACTTCACCCATTACATCATTACGTACTGCTTTACCGTACATTTTAGCAACCATGCTCATTGGGACTTTACCTTTACGGAAGCCATCAAAGCGACGGTTTTTCGCGATATTGCGTAGCTCAGCTGTTACAGCATCTTCGATGTTAGCAGCAGGAACGGTAATGTTTAAGCGGCGCTCTAGGCCTTCAGTTGTTTCAACAGTAACTTGCATTTTAATAAACCTCAAACTGACTCAGAATTCTGAGCTGCATGCCAGACGGTTCTGGCTGCATTCATGTGTTACGGAAAAAACCGTAACCCCAATAATTCGTGATACTACGTATCGAGAGACACTATCCCAAATAGAACAGTGTTAAATGAACTAACCATATTAGATTAGGGGCGACATTGTAGCCATATGGTCAACATCTGTCGAGTTTGACCCTTAATATCGATTAGTTTTATTTCCTTTTCTGTGAAATTGGGGCGGAAAACCCTCATTTCAACCCAGAAACACTTTTATTTAACTATTTAAACGAAAAAAGTCCGTAAGATTGCTCTTACGGACTTTTCGATTTTGGTACTTACCAGTAATAGAGAGGTTTTGCTTTTCAATTACCACACTGCATTCGCAGTGTGGATTCTCTATTTAAAGCTATTCATTCAAATACAATTCTGCCATTCCATCAAGCTGAGACTTAACTTCTTTCCAGTCAGGCATAACGCTTGTTAATAACCGCCAAAATCGGTCGCTGTGGTTATGTTCTGCAATGTGGCAGAGTTCATGGAGAATCACGTAGTCGATACAGTCCCGTGGCGCTTTTATAAGGTGAGGATTTAGCATTAGATTTCCTTTAGCTGAGCAACTTCCCCATTGCTTTTGCATCGGCATAACTCGAAAGCTAGGGATCTCATCAACCCATGTAGCTTTAGGAAGTAATTCAGCTAGACGTTGATGGAAAATCCGCTCTGCACGTACCTTATACCAATTACGAACGAGAGCTTTGACCATTGCAGTCTTATCGTCATTAAACCTTGCGAGCGTAACCTGTAGCTTGCCCCCTACCATCTTTGCGGAAGCAATACCGTCACGATCTTCGACAACCTTCAGGACATAGCGTTTACCCAGATAAAACAGCATCTCGCCACTGATATACTGCTTCTGCTGAACATACTCTTGATGAGTTCGAAACTCATTAAGGTTCTGGTAAATCCAATTAGCTCTCTTCATAACTGCATCATGAAGTTCACTCCTTTCGGCATCCTCTGGGGCGTACACGATGACTTCACAACTTGGTTCAACACTGATCGTAATCTTACGTTTCTGTTGTGGTACAACTTTATTCGGTGCTACAACTCTACGAACAACCTCGTAATCAACAGCCTCATCACCATACACAAAGCTATATTCTTCTTTGTTTCGCTCTTTTGATGAAATAGAAGTCACGGTTAATGCTCAGCCATACCATAGCCATTGATACCTAAACGAGTAATCTTGATGATTTCTTCAATGATCGTTTTGGCATTGTTCATTCCAATGGCTTTAAACAAAACAGGTAGTAACGACTTACGGATCTGGTTTTCTATTTCACTAGGGTTAATTGAAAACTCAGCGACAGCTTTGGTTACGACCGCATCAATTTGCACCGCATAGTCAAAGCGTTCTTTTTCACTTAGAACCACGCCATCAACCAGTTTTAACTCAAAGAGACCATAATAAGCCTGTACGAAGCGTCTAGCCTTAGAGTCTAAGTCAGAAAAAAGCTCGTTAGGCATAGTATCCACCCTACGCTCTTTTACTTGTTGTTCAAAATCAGCGAACAATAGGTACTGTTTTACTGGAGCGTCAAACATATCTTTTGTTTGTTCGATAGCTTTCTTTAATAGCTTTGAAAAGTATTCTTTCGCATAAGGGTCATCTTCAAGATCTTGATCAATCATTCTTCGGATTCGCCCCGTAATCACATCCTTTTTGTTAGAAGCTTCTTGATCCGTCATTTGCTCAGGGTTTGCATCTTTACCCATATTTCCAACAAGGTAAGCGCCTTCAGCTTCTTTAATTTCAACCCCACCAATATGTTTATCTAGCATGGTGCGAATACCGTCTGAATACTCATCGTAATCAATGGTTTCTTCTGCTTCTTGACGAACTACTTTTCTCAATTCAGACATTGATTTCAGCGTTTTCTTATATAGAACCCGTCTATTTAGTGCTGTCTTAGGATCAATCGTATCAAAACTCTTATCTTCAAAATAAGTGGCAGACTGAAGCGCTACTTTCAAACAGTTAGCAAAGGCTGATAGCGCATCATAGAAGTCATGACGTTTCTTCAAATTGAGGTCAGTTAGCTGTCCATCTATCAATTCAATATGAGGAGTGAAGACGCTGATCATTGCTTGATGATCGCCCGTGTTCTTAACCTCATTAAAGAATGACCATAGCTCAGAATATAAGCTAGGCAGTTTCTTATATTCCGTATCCATACCGTGATACAAGCCTTTGATATCTTCAATATCGTAGCCACCCAAGGTTCTTTCAGCTAATTGTTGGTAGCTCTCTATGGTGGTATCTAACTCGGTGAGCACTCCAAAATAGTCAATCAAATATCCGAACTGTTTCTTTTCATGGAGACGGTTCACACGAGCAATAGCTTGAATCAAATTATGCTCTTTTAGGGAACGGTCGATGTAAAGAACAGTGTTCTTTGGCTCATCAAAGCCTGTTAGCAGTTTATCAACCACTATCATCAAGTCGGGACCATCAACTTCAGCGAACCAGTCCACCATGCGAGCGGTGTACTTTTTCTCGTCTTCACTGCCAACATTATCCTTCCACCACTTTTGAACAATATCGATATCTTCGTCTTCAATAGTATTATGAGCTTCTCTGGTATCAGGAGGAGACATAACGACTGTTGATGTCACTTTGCCAATTTTATCTAAGAACTGCTTATACTTGATTGCTGTAGTCTTATTTCGGCAGGCTAACTGCCCCTTTAAGCCCTGACGCTTAAAGTTTTGGAAGTGGTCTGAGATATCGTGAGCAATAAGCTCCAATCGACCTTCGGTTTGATAAACCTGCCCTTTCTGAGAAAACTTTTTCTTTAGATCGGATTTTTGCGCTTCCGTGAGTTTTTCTGTAATACGGTCAAACCAAGCATCAATCGCTTTATCATTGGTGCTTAGATCAGGAACTCGTTCCTCATACAATAAAGGCGTAACCGTCTTATCTTCAACCGCTTGCTGCATTGTATAGGAGTGAATGATCTTGCCGAACTTATCTTCGGTTTTATCATCTTTTAACAGAGGAGTTCCTGTGAATGCGACATACGCTGCTTTCGGCAACATTTGCTGCATACGGATATTGTTCTCACCATTCTGGCTACGGTGTCCTTCATCAACCAATACAATGATATCTTCGCTTTCGTTATAGCAGTCGGGCTGCTTTATTGCGGTACGGAACTTATCAACAATTGAGAAGATAATGCGCTCGTTACCCTTTCCTATTTGCTTAGCGAGATGACTACCCGTTGTCGCCAGTGCCGCTTTCTTATCTTTTTCTGATAATGCTCCACCTGATGCGAAGGTTCTGGCTAACTGAGCTTCTAAATCCACTCTGTCAGTGACGACTACAACACGACACTTAGCAAGTTCCTTAAACCAAATAAGCGCTTTGGATAAGAAGACCATAGTGAACGATTTACCTGAACCTGTAGTATGCCAAATCACCCCACCATTTCGAGCACCTTTTCGTTTACCCGATAACGTGTCATCAAATGATGTCACACGCTCAATAAGAGCTTTAATACCAAACACTTGTTGGTAGCGAGCGACTATCTTTCCTACCTTCTTATCAAAAAGTGTATACAAGCGAGTCATCTCTAACAGACGGTCATGACGTAACAAAGAAGCCAGTAATCTATCTTGATCGGTAACTTGTAAATCAGCACCTGCGATAAGACTAAGGTAATCACGTTTGACCTGTTCTGGCCGATGACCAAAAATTAGATCTAGCTGCTTTTCTGTCAGTTTCTTATTTTTAAGTTGATTAAACTTAGATTCTTTAATCTCTTTTTCTTTCCACTTCGCCCAAAACTTAGAAGGTGTACCACAAGTACCATAACGTCCATCATGACCATTCACGGACAGCAGCAATTGGCTATAGGCAAACAGATGAGGAATCTCATCACTTTTCTGATTACGTAAATTCTGAGAAATACCTTCTGCTACTGTTGGTTTACCTGAGTGCGATGAAGCTGGTCGTTTCGCTTCAATCACAACCCACGGGAATCCATTAACAAAACAAACGATGTCAGGGATACGCTTGCCCGTACCATGTGCATTCGTCACTTCAAATTCTTCAGTAAAGTGATAGCTGTTATTTTTAGCGTTTGTCCAATCAATGATTTGAATGGTTGGGCTTGCTTTCTTGCCCCCCACAAATTCGGTAATTCCAATGCCGTAAGTTAAAGCGTTATACAGTTTTTCGTTTGCTGCTCTTAAACCAATATTCATCGCTGGCGTTAGCTCTTGGATGATTTTATCGATAGATGCAGGCAGAAGTTTTCGCTCTTCTCCTTGAAAAGAGTATGTCTTTCTCTGTAGAGCTTTACGAAGAACATCAGGAAGGATAACGGTAGAGAGATTCCCTCTCATCTCATTACACTGTGTAGGCGGAATGAAGGTATATTTTAGATTGGTAAGGAGTGTTAACGCTGGGATTTTAGCGCTCTGCTCTTCTTTAAAATTTGGTAAAGGGTGAGACATTATGCACCTGCAACTAACGTTCGAACTGCTGAAGGGAAAGAAGCTATCTGTCCATTACGTTCGCTAATTTCATCTCGAACGATATAAATTTGGTCATCTAAGTCATCCAGTTCTTCAATGTCATCCAACACTTCTTTCATGCGCTTGTAGCGTTGGTTTTTAAGGTATGGATGGTTAAGATTAAGTAACTTAATAGTGTATTCCGCTCGTTTAACCTCATCCTCTTCCAAACCATTCGCAGGCTTGATCTCACCGCTATGTTCTATGTGTACAAAATAGCGCTGGCAGTCCGTTTCAGTCGGTGAAATGAATAATACTTCATCAAAGTTATTCTCTTTCTTATGCCCACCAAAATACAACTTATGACTATCATCAGCCTCAGGGGCATTGTTTACAAAGAACTCCTCTTTGAAGCGTTTTAGATCATCTGAATCCAAAACACTAATAATGAGATTTTCATATTCAAACGTTAGCTGAGGAAACAGTGACTTCGGTTTTATATGTTCAATATGACAACCACCATTTTTAGAAGAAGCTAAAGAGCTAAACTCATCAATATTGAATTCAGTGTAACCACATAATTTGTATTGTTGTGTTAAGAGTTTCCTCTTCGCTTGCTTCTTTTTGTTACTAGGAAACCTGCCCCAGCGAGACTTCGCTTCAGTAGCATTTTGAGGTATCCCTTTAGCCACCTCTTTAGCCAGAGCGTTATTTCCAAGTTCGGTCTTTTCGATAGCCTTCACTACGAACACATCCCCTTTCTACGAATCTTACGATCCACTTTCCTTAGCTCAGCGTGATCCTTACCATAGTACTTATCTAGTTCCAATTCTGCTCTTAGATACTTACCAACTTTAGAAGTATGAGTTCCCATATCAACCATCTCCAAATACTGTTCAAGCTTAATCACTCTTTCAATTCTTGGCGTTGGGTTAACGTTCATAACTTCCTTAAGAATGTCACTACTCGCAACACCATATGTATCACCAATAACAGGGACTCGAACTCCGTTATCAATAATTTCAATAGAGTCTTTTTTAACGGTAGATAGAACTTGAGGGCTATGCGTAGTTACAACAAATTGAACGTTAGGAAAGGTCTTTTCTAGATTTGTAATAACGGTTTGTTGCCATCTTGGATGAAGATGGGCATCAATTTCATCAATCATAACAATACCACTGCCAAGTAATGGGCTTTCAAGGCTTGGATTTAATATTGCTAAACGTCTGGCGATATCACCTACTAAAGCAAGCATACATTTCTCGCCTTTAGATAATTGAGCTACATCTAAAGCTTCATTATCCTTAGTAATAGACATGTGTAGCCTTGGCTTACGTTTAACATGTAAATCCGAATACTCAGGCATGAATATTGATATAGCTTCTTTAACTGCTTTTAATTGAGGATCTTGTTTTTCCTTTAAAGCAAGAACAGCTTTTTGATATGCTTCTTCACCAATCGTAGCTCTGATATCTTCAAGACCTGACTTTGACACCCCTGATTCATTCTCTATGTCTTCTCTGAAACGGAACCATTTGAAAAAGCCGTTAAAACTTGAGCCTTTTGATAGAGAATCACCATAGGCATCCAACTGAGTGTATTGAGCTTTTTTCGACATGTTTACATCAATATCACCGACCGCTCTATCATCAGGATAAAATACCATTAGTGGAAATGATGCATCATCATTATCTGTATAATTTGAACGATAGAAGTTTGCGAGTTCACTTAATGCAATCAACTCACTATTTATCTGTTTTTCTTTTCCCCCCCTAGTTTTAGCTAAATACCATGATGATTCAGGGGCATATACTCCTGTACGACTGCCGTCTAACTCAGGGTGCGAGAAAAAAGTTGTTATTGCTGATGTTGTGGTTTTATTTTTTATCTTCTCTTCTAAGATGGTGGCGGTTGTACCGTTTTCTCTTCGAATGCGAGCAACTAACCAATTTAGTGATGTGGCAAGGGAATCAAGAATCGTTGTCTTACCTGCACCATTATTACCCACAATAACAGTAACATTTGAGCCAACTAACTCCGATGTCGCTAGAGGAAGTTCTAGCTCAGAAAAACGACCGTAGTTCTCAAGCTTTAGCTTGGTAATCTTCATCTTAATACCTAACTTATTCTAATAATTGACTTATTCTAACATGGATAAAACTAAGTAGAACCAACAGCACCCTCGCTAAGAGGGTGTTGATTTCTATCTTTTAAGCAGCATCTACCACAACTCGTCTTTTGCCTGTCAGTAGTTGTTGCATTAGTGCTTTTTTCTCTTGCTTGAAGTGTGAAAGTTTAGTTTCCAACACTTCAATTTCTTTATCGGCAACAGTAAGAACTGAGGCAATTTTTTGTTGTTCTAGGTAGGGTGGTACCAAAATTTCGAAGTCTTCAAGAACTTTGATACTTAAATTAGGTGGATCTGTACCCAGTAACCCTACATTAATTCTATAGGCAAATTGGTCACTACGAAGTACTTGAAAGATAAATTCCGAATCGACATTGTCTTTACACACTATTTTAGCGACCCTTTGATTGAGTAAAGATGTATCACTATCTTTGGTTAGCCTCGCTACTTTTAATCTATTTCCTAAAGTTGGTCGAGTAAGAGCAACAACAATATCGCCTTTAGTTAATACAAACTTTTTGTGTTCAGACAAGAAATATTCTGGCAGAAAGCTATCTGCATCCCACTTAATTTCACCAATACCAACATTTGCGATTTTTAACCATTTAGCGCCAGAATCTTTTGCATCTGTACTCTTAAATGCAAAACCGCTAAATAACTTAAACAAACTTACTGGAGATTTAGATCCCCACTCCCCCTGAAACACCTTACCTGTTTCAGGATTAACCAAACGTTTCTTACCCGTCAAAAGCTGTTGCATCAGGGCTTTTTTCTGCTGCTTACTGGTTTCAATCAGCTTTTCTGTAGTGCTAATCGTTTTGTCCCATGTAGAGAGGATTTTGGCGATTTTTCGTTGTTCTGAAAGTGGGGGGATTGGTAAGACAATTTTTCGAAGAGAGCCTAACGCTATTTCTTGGAGAGCTGAACCACCAGACTTTCTCGCCAATTCATTCTTTATTTTATTTGAACGAAGCGTCCATAATAAATAATCACTATCGACACTTTTTATTGGCGAAAGACGAGCAAGCCCTCTTGTAATGTTGGCTCCTATAAGTTCTGATGTAACTTTTTTTACTAAGCCAATCTCACCTCTTAAAGCCATCATCAACTCACCCTCACATAGAATTGTCTTCTTATAAGATTTATGGATTTCGTCAGATGTCTTGATCATATCGATAGGATTTAAAGTATTCTTTGATAGATCTACAACCCTTACACAAGGAACCCCACTTTCAAGGTTCTCTCCTGTTTGAACAATCCCGTATGAAATAGTCTTACTACAAATATCCTTTAGAGACTCATTACTCCAACCATTAGGCACCATAACCTAGCTCCTCTAGGTAGCCCGCCATCTCTTTTTCAAGTTCAGCAAGCTCGCCTTGTAGCTCTAGGCGCTCTTTACGTACAGCGATTAAATCGATCTCTTCCTCTTCCTCGAAGGTATCAACGTAACGTGGAATATTGAGGTTGTAATCGTTCTCGGCAATCTCTTCCAATGTTGCTAGGTAAGAGTATTTATCCGTTGTTCCACGTACTTTGTACGTCTCAACAATCTTCTTAATGTTATCGTCAGTAAGTAGGTTCTGATTCTTACCTGATTTAAACTCACGAGAGGCATCAATAAACAATACTTTGTCATCGGTCTTTTGCTTTTTGAAGATCAAGATAGCAGCAGGAATACTCGTGCCAAAGAACAGCTTTTCAGGTAAGCCAATGACCGCTTCTAACAGATTCTCTTCAATAAGCTGCTTACGAATTTTGCCTTCACTTGAGGCACGGAAAAGTACACCGTGAGGCACAACCACCCCCATTCGACCGCCATTACTTGTAGGAGAAGCTGGCTTAAGCGTCTCAATCATGTGTGAGATAAAGGCATAGTCACCCTTGGTTTTTGGTGGAATGCCTCTGCGGAAACGACCGTGAATATCACCTTCGGCATCTTCATGACCCCACTTATCCAGAGAAAATGGTGGATTTGCGACTACGATATCAAAATGAAGTAGGTCTTCTTTGCCCTTTACCTTCAGTTTCGGGTTACGGATGGTGTCACCCCACTCAATGCGATGGTTGTCTTCACCGTGCAGGAACATGTTCATTTTGGCTAATGCCCATGTTGAGTTGATCGACTCTTGCCCAAACAGTGCATAACTCTTTGAACCACCGAATGATTTGCGAACTTGATTACCGCACTTAAGCAGTAGTGATCCAGAACCACATGCAGGGTCACATATTGAATCGCCCTCTTTTGGCTCAAGTAGAACAGAAAGAAGATCTGAAACTTCTGGTGGTGTATAGAATTCACCTGCGGTTTTCCCACTCCCTGCGGCAAAGTGCTTGATCAGGTATTCATAAGCATTACCAATCACATCTAAGTTGCCCACGCGACTAGGTTTAAGGTTAAGGATATCCTTACCAAAGTCTTCTAACAGGTGACGTAACAATGTGTTCTTTTGCTTTTCATCGCCAAGCTTATCAGTATTGAAGCTAATGTCTTGGAACACGTTCTTAAGCTTAGTGCCATTTGCTTCTTCAATTGCGTGTAGCACTTGGTCAATGCGAGTACCATTCCCTGGAGTGTCTTTACGTTCAAAAAGACTGTAAAAGTTCGCCTTAAATGTCTCTTTAACTTCATTGTTATCACCAAGAATATCAACCATTGGCAACTGAAAACTTTCGTTTTCCATCATCGCAGTGATCAATTCAGGTTCATCACCATACTCCGCTTTGTAATTATCATAGTGGTCTTGCCATACATCGGAAATGTACTTTAAGAAGAGCATGGTTAAGATGAAGTCTTTGTAGGTATCTGCACTGATAATGCCTCGGAAAGTGTCACAAGCACCCCATACTGCACTATTGATTTCATTTTGGCTGATTTTAATGTCTGACATTATTCGTATCTCTAGTAATTCTAAATTTGGTTTAGCATCTGAGTTGCGATGGAATCCAACTCTATATGCCTTAATTCGATCAGGCGTTGATAAGCTTGCTTTTCTTGTTCTGCACACTTAACTAGCTTCATCAGCACCCTTTGCTTTTCTAACGAAGGTATTGAAAGTGGTGTTTGCTCTAGTACAGCCCTTTTTATACTGACTTGCGCAGTACCTTCCGCTGACTGTAATAAATACCTTTGAACTAACGACTGGTTAATTTGCCAAACTAAAAATTCTGGCATCACTTTATCGCTATTAATCCGAAGCTGAAAAAAGTGAGGAGAGCATACTGTTGGCTTATCTAAATTTTCTATGTGTGAGGCGAGATTTCTCCCCCCTCTTGCAGCAAAGATAATATCGCCTTTCTGTAACCATTCAGGCTCTTTGCGCCCTACGACCTCAGTTTTGACCAAATTATCCCACTGAATAAGACCTTGTTCATCTTGGTCTCTTACTTGGATGACATAACCATTTCCTTCATCCGACTCTTTTATCGAACCCCGAAATGGATGCCCTGCTCTTATCTCAGCAATGTCTTGTAGTTTTAACTTCATAAGCACTTGCATCATTTTAGTTGATGCAGAAGATATTAAGACATAAAAACAAACCCGTCAAGTGCATCAATCAAAATGACGCAATTAAAATAAGACTTGACGCATGATATCCCACCGATCAAGAATGAATGCATCATTTGAAATGACGTAATTAAAACAATAAAAAGGATATTAACTTGACCAGTACATCTACTTCTATTTATCTATTAAAAAACTCTCTCCCGTCCACTGTAGTTCCAATCAACACGAGTGGATGCTCCGAGTACGTTCTTAACCTCGAGAGTGAAGAAATTGAAGCAAGGCTCTTTATTAAACAACCAACTAGCAACAAACCAGCTTTCGCTAATCTTTTCTCTGAGCAACCAAACTTTAGTGATATGAACTTTGGTTCTAATCAGTCAACTGGTGCAGTCGTATCTATTGATGTTGCAGGTCGAACATTTTATCTAACCTTTGGTCAAGGATTTCATTTACTTGACAAAACATACTTCGAGCCAAACTTTGGACTTCGTGTTGCCTTAAATTCAATGGACACCGAGCAGATCAAAAGCGTAGATACAGCTTCAAACAAAACTATCCCACTTAATACTCGAAGTCAGAGCGGATTAGGCTCAAAAGTGAATACCTTTCCGATCGATGTTGATGAAGATATGCTCCAAGCAATCGTAGGTAAGTCTGCCGAGTCCGTTTTTAATAGTCGTATATCAGGTAAGCGATATGCCCTAGGGATGATGCTGACAGCAGACTTAAAACTGTTACCTACTGTCTTGAAAAAAGCCTTAGCTTACTTTAAAGCACCACTAAAGCCTGAGTTACAGTGGGTTGAAAACATTGTCGAAGTAACCAATGACAAACAAGTTGACAATCTTAACGATGAGTTAGTCAAACGCCTTTCGAAGCTCAATCAAAAAAGCTTTTACTTCATTGAGCCAGAGGTCATAGAGATGGACTCAATCGTAGGTTATAGCTATGAGCCACGCAGCACCCAAAATACAACGATGCTATCGATTTCAAGCTACCTAAGCGTAATTCTTGGTAACGAAGTACAACTCGAACTCAAACACTTGAAAGAGAAGTATAAAGTCTATGCTAAAAATGAGGATCACGTAACAGTCAAAACGTGGCAAGGTTACGAGTGCATATACGGTGAGCTAACATATAAAGGTGAGCACTTCGCAATTCGTAGTGGCATCTGGTACAAGCTAAATAAGGACTTTGTAAAGGAAGTGAATAATGCCATTAGCAATATCCCTACCTATAGCTATCCTTTACCAGTTTATGACCATAAAAACGAAGGAGAATACAACGCTGCTGTCGCTAAAAATAATAGGAATATTGAGCTGCTAGATAAAAAGAACATTCACATTGGAGGTGGGCATAGTAAGTTTGAGTTCTGCGATCTTGCCAACACCAACAACGGTAAAGATAAAATATTCGACCTAATTCATGTCAAACACTACAAGAGTTCATCAGATCTAAGCCACCTGTTTAGCCAGGGTCTTGTTTCAGGTGAAATTTTTCGTTCAAGTGAAGAGGCTCGTGAGAAAATTTATACGAACCACCCAAATGTAATGCCATTGAAAAACTCAAAACAGCTTCCTAACACCAGTGACTACCGCATAGTCTTTGCAATCTACGGTGTAAAACAACTACCTTCAAAGTTGCCTTTCTTTTCAAAAGTGAACTTAAGGAATGCCTATAGACGCTTACATGTCACTCTAGGTTATGGAGTAGCCTTAGCGCATATTGATATATCAAAGAAAAAGTTAGCTGAGATGAACAAGAAGAAAAAGTCTAGTAAAGATAAAAAGAAGTGAAAGGGCTACACATTATTACATTGAGCAACACGCTTACCCGACTATTTAGCCGACTACAAATTCCAGAAACGACAAAGGCCTGATAACTTAAAAAGTTATCAGGCCTTATCAAATTTGGTACGCCCTGCAGGATTCGAACCTGCGACCACATCCTTAGAAGGGACGTGCTCTATCCAGCTGAGCTAAGGGCGCGTTGTTGTGCCGGAATTATACGAACTCACTGTTTAAGGTCAATGATTTTATCCATTTATTTGCAGTTATACGGTTCAAATGCACAAAAACAGACCATCTCGCCTACTTTTTGAACGACCAAATGAAAGCGAATATAATCGAACGTAAAATGATTTTAAATAGACTTATAAAGCAAACGTTTGCTTTGTGGATGTTGTTCACACTTTCTGGCACAATACGCTCAGTTTCTCGCCTGACCAATTCAAAGGAAATGTATGACCGCCCAGATTATTGATGGTAAGTTGATCTCACAAACTGTCCGTACGGAAGTAAAAGCAAGGGTAGCAGCACGTGTTGAAGCGGGTTTAAGAGCACCAGGTTTAGCCGTGATATTAGTGGGAAGCGATCCTGCGTCTCAGGTCTATGTTGGTAGCAAACGCGCTGCATGTGAAGAGGTTGGATTCGTCTCAAAATCATTCGACCTTCCTGCTACCTCAACGGAGTCAGAACTTCTCGATATGGTTGAGAGTTTAAACCAAGACCCGACCATTGACGGCATACTGGTTCAACTGCCATTACCCGCCGGTATAGACTCCACCAAAATTCTTGAAAAAATTGACCCTGAAAAAGATGTTGATGGATTTCATCCTTACAACGTAGGTCGCTTATGCCAGCGCATTCCTAAATTGCGCTCATGTACCCCAAAAGGCATCATCACACTGCTTGAACGTTACAACATCGATATTAGAGGCATGCACGCCGTCGTTGTTGGCGCCTCAAACATTGTTGGTCGTCCAATGACGTTAGAGTTACTACTCGCGGGATGCACAACGACAACCTGTCATCGTTTTACCAAAGATTTAGAGTTCCATGTTCGCCAAGCGGATCTGGTTGTGATTGCTGTTGGTAAATCTAACTTTATTCCTGGTGACTGGATTAAAGAGGGAGCGACAGTGATTGATGTCGGTATCAACCGATTAGAATCAGGTAAATTGGTTGGGGACGTTGAGTATGACGTGGCCAAAAGTCGAGCTAAACACATTACACCAGTACCTGGTGGTGTGGGCCCGATGACGGTAGCGACATTGATCGAAAATACCTTATTGGCTTGTGAGCAATTTCATAGCTAATCAGTAAAATACATCAAAGAAAAAGGCCCTTAATGGGCCTTTTTGCTATCTTTTAATCGCATCTGCCAGATGGCTAACCGCTAACGCAAAGTAGTGTGAGCGATTCCAATGCATTAAGGCTTTATAGTTACCATACACCATATAAGCACGCCCTTTTTCATCATCCGGTTGAATGATCCAAGCTTGAAGGTCGACTTTAGGTAGCGCTTTTCCAGTCACACGGCGTACACCAAGTTCTTGCCACTGTGCAATGGTTTTTCCCTTCTCTTTATCTAACCCCTGCAATGAGTGGTCAAACTGTTTGGGTAGCTGAATTTGACGTCCCCAGGTGTAGGTATCATCCCAACCCACCTGTTTTAAGTAGTTCGCCGCAGATGCAAACACATCACTAGTATTGTTCCAGATATCTTTTTTACCATCGCCGTCGCCATCCACTGCATACGCTAAAAACGAGGTTGGCATAAATTGACACTGGCCCATCGCTCCGGCCCATGAGCCCTTCATCGCTTTAGGAGCAATATGTCCCTCTTCCAAGATGGTCAACGCCGCCATCGTCTGCTTTCTAAAAAAAGCCTCACGACGACCGTCATAAGCTAGGGTGGATAACGCTTCAATCACGTTGTAACCCCCAGTCAAATGACCAAAATTACTCTCGACGCCCCAAAGCGCAACAATAAAACGAGGCTGAACGCCAAACTCAGTGCCAATGCGATTAAGTTCACTCTCATGTTTACTGTAGAGACGTTTCGCTTGTGTCACTTTCCACTTCGGCACTGCTCTAGGAATATATTGGTCTAACGTGAGTTTTTTCTCTGGTTGGTTTTTATCTGCTTTTACCGCTTTTTCTTTATAGGTGACGCCATCAAAAGCTTGTTCGATAATCGGTTCAGAGATTCCAGCTGTACGTGCTTCTTGTTTCAGTTCAAGAATATATTGGTCAAATGTTGATGCATATGACGATGAGATAATGCTAAATCCAAGTACTGCTGCCAACCCAATTTTTTTCATATTTCGCCTCTATTTTTGCTGCTCTTTTTGCTCTTTATACTTTTCTAACAGATTTTCAGGAATCGGTGGGACTTGTAAGAAGAAGCCATCTTTGAGTAGTGATGCTTTCACCTTCTCAATATCCACCAAGGCTAATGTTCTTCCTTCCATCTTAATCACCATCACAAATGAGGGCTTTCCAAAGGTTTTCATTAACTCTTCAGGTACTTGAGAGAAATCATCTTTCTTGGTGATATAAAGGTATGCACCCTCTTTTTTTGAACTTTTATAAATCGAACACAACATTATTAAGACACCTTTTTGGCAACGACTGGTTACCAATAAATCATTATTTGAAGTTTCTACCCGTCAATATCGACTATGGCTGCCAAAAAAGAGATTCTGACAGTAAGTTAACTTGCCGTGATCACCAACTGAATATACCATGCTACGGTATTCTTATACTTTCAAGTATCTTTTTCTTCAAATTCAGTAGTATTTATCTTAATGACCAAAGCCGCCGATTTAAAAGGGAGTAATTTTACCCTTTCTGTTCTTCATTTACCTGATGAGAATATCTCTCATGCATTACAGTTGTTAGAGCAAAAAGTCTCCCAAGCCCCCTCATTTTTTACCTCAGCTCCTGTGGTAATTAATATTGAGCAGGTCTCTAACCATATTGACTTCACTCAACTAAAAACTGGCGTTGAACAGGCCGGTATGATTGCAGTGGGGATCACTGGGTGTAAAGACAATCGCATTCTTGCCCTTGCCCGAGAGGCGGGGTTTGCTGTGATGACCTCTTTTAAACCCCATCACAATAACCAGACTGAATTACTGCCAACTCAAGTTGTCAAAACACCCATACGCTCGGGCCAGCAAATCTATGCTCGTCATTGTGACCTAGTAGTTTTAAATAATGTCAGCCCTGGCGCTGAAATTATTGCTGATGGTTCTATTCATATTCATGGCACCTTAAGAGGCAGAGCGATTGCTGGGGCGAGTGGACAAAAAGGAGCCAAAATTTTCTGTAACAATTTGCAATCTGAACTGATATCCATCGCTGGTAATTATTGGCTAAGTGATAAAATCGATGACCAGCATTGGAAAAAAAGCGTCATGGTCTCAATGATCGATGACCATTTAAGCATTGAAACACTCTCTATATAATTATTATAAGGAATTTAAGAGATGGCACGTATTATCGTGGTTACCTCAGGTAAAGGTGGAGTGGGCAAAACCACCTCAAGCTCAGCAATTGCTTCAGGGCTTGCGCTAGCAGGAAAAAAAACCGTTGTTATTGATTTTGATATTGGTCTTAGAAACCTTGATCTGATTATGGGCTGTGAACGCAGAGTGGTTTATGACTTCGTCAACGTCATTAACCAAGAAGCGTCGCTGAACCAAGCGCTTATCAAAGACAAACGTGTGAGTAATTTACACATTCTTCCCGCTTCTCAGACGCGTGATAAAGACGCTCTCACCAAAGAGGGCGTGCAAAAAGTGTTGGCTGATCTTAATGAGATGGGCTTTGAGTTTATTATTTGTGACTCTCCAGCTGGCATTGAGCTAGGTGCATTCATGGCACTCTACTTCGCAGATGAAGCTATTGTAACAACCAACCCTGAGGTCTCCTCAGTACGAGATTCTGACCGAATACTGGGTATTTTAGATGCCAAGTCTTACCGCGCCGAAAATAACCTTGAACCCGTAAAACAGCACTTACTGCTTACCCGTTATTCCCCCGAGAGAGTAAATCTGGGTGAAATGCTAAGTGTTCAAGATGTTGAAGAGATCTTAAATATTCCTCTTCTTGGGGTTATCCCAGAGAGCCAATCTGTCCTTAATGCATCGAATAAAGGGGTTCCAGTCATTTTTGATAGTGAAACCGATGCTGCTATTGCTTATAAGGATGCGGTTGCTAGACTTCTTGGTGACGACGTTCCCTTTAAGTTTTTAGAAGAAGAGAAAAAAAGTCTATTCAAACGCATTTTTGGAGGTAAATAATGGCTCTACTTGAATTTTTCAGATCAAAGAAAAAAGTCACTGCCAATATTGCAAAAGAGCGTTTACAGATCATTGTGGCTGAGCGTCGAAAAGGCCCTGCTCCCACCTATCTTCCTCAACTTAAAGAGGATATTTTAAAGGTGATCAGTAAATACGTAAATGTGAATCCTGACCATGTCACTGTTGCTTTTGAACAGACCGAGGAGGATATCTCTGTATTAGAGTTGAATGTCACCCTCCCCGATGAAGAGAGTCACCGATAGACCGCATAAAAATAGCCAGCGTATTCGCTGGCTATTTTTATTAGCATGACTTATTCGATGACGGCTGACAATTTTTGTTGCAGCAACGCTTTACGCCATCCTGACAGAACATCTGGTGTACCACTTGTACCTTCAGGGTGTTTCCATTGTGATGAAAGAAATTGATTCAACTGTTTCTTGGAAGCGAGAAACTCAGTGGCTAACCCGCACTCTTCAGAGACCACTTTCACCTGATCTTTTAGCTGTTTGAATATCTGTTTATATTGAGGGAAATCGACTAATCGACTAATTTTATCAGGATAATCACTTTGATTTACTTGATCAGCTTCCAGCATAAGATTCATCAATTTATTACCGTGTCTCTGCACCTCTCTAAAGTCAAACTCTTCTTTAAGCATTTGATCTTTACTACGAATATCATAACGAGCCATTTTCCAAAGTGAGAGTTCTTTCACGACAAAATTCAAAGCTAAATCTCGCTTTCTCGCCTCTTCTAAACGCCATTTAGCCAATATTCGTAACTGCGCAAGCTGATTCGGTTGAAGCTGCCACGCATTTTTTATGTCTAAATAGGCCTTATCTGGATTTTTCACACTCTGCCTTTTAGACATAATCAGTGTCGTCTCTTGCTCCACCGCGCTCCACCAGCCAGCATCAATGACCTGCTGCTTTATTAGCTCAAACATAGGGAGTAAGTAATAAACATCTGCTGCGGCATAATCTTGTTGTTTGCTGGTTAATGGTCTGGCTAACCAGTCTGTGCGTGATTCACCTTTATCGAGCTCAACATCGAGAAAGTCTTTTACCAAACTGGCAAATCCTGCTGACATGCCATAGCCCAAAAAAGAGGCCATGATTTGAGTATCTAGCATCGGCGACGGCATACAGCCGGCATAGTGCTGAAATACTTCTAAGTCTTCACCACAGGCGTGCAGCACTTTTGTTACGTCAGGATCTTTTAATACCTGCCAGAAAGGGGACATATCATCGATCTCAATCGGATCAATCAGAGCCAGAATTTCACCATCATAAATTTGAATCAACCCCAACTTAGGGTACAAAGTACGAGTACGTACAAATTCAGTATCGACCATTAGGTAACTTTTTTTACTGACGATCGCACACACTTCTAACAGTCGGTTATGATCGGTAATGATTTCAAAATTCAAATTAATTTTCTCTATGTATATGCGCTACGGAGTGTGTAGCTAAGACAGAACAATATTCACGATAGAGATAAGGGTGAACACCAATAGTGCAGCCATTAGAACGCCTACGACGACATAGTACTTAAAGTGGCCCGCATTGAAATCTTGTTGACGCTTCTTTTCCGTTTGAACACCAAACATCGCAGCAGCAACACTTTGCAAAACACTCCAAATACTGGGTGCTTTTGATCCCGTACTCTTAAACTCTGATGGGTCCATAAAATACCTTTATCAGTGAATATCGTAAGCATAATGTTAACACTAGAGTAAAAAAGAGGCTAGCACAGTGGCTAGCCTAACAACATTACGATTTAACTTGATGCTCATCTCTTAAGACTCGGCGTAATATCTTGCCGACATTGGTTTTGGGTAGCTCATCTCTAAATTCGACCACACGTGGAATTTTGTAAGCGGTCAAATGCGATCGACAGTGAGCGATTAACTCATCTTTGGTTAACGAATCATCCCGCTTCACCACACAAATTCGCACCGCTTCTCCAGTCGCATCATTCGGTTGCCCTACTGCAGCAACCTCAAGAACCTTATCGTGCAACGCGACAACATCTTCAATCTCATTTGGGTAGACATTAAAACCAGACACAATGATCATATCTTTTTTACGATCAACGATGTGCAAAAAGCCCTGGTCATCAAACTTCACAATATCACCGGTTGATAACCAACCATCGTCAGTAAGAATATCTCTCGTCGCCCCTTTCCGATTCCAATAGCCACTCATGACCTGAGGCCCTTTCACTTGTAACTCACCAATCTGATCTTGTGCTAACACCTGGCCCTCTTCGTCTACGATTCTAATATCAGTAGAAGGAACAGGAAGACCAATTGACCCGTTATACTGTTCTAAATCATAAGGGTAAGCAGCGACTAATGGTGAACTCTCTGTTAACCCGTAACCCTCTAATAGATGATTTCCGGTTACTTTTTTCCACTTCTCCGCAACCGAGCGCTGTACAGCCATGCCTCCGCCAACGGACAAGTGAAGATTCTCAAAATTAAGCTCATGAAAATCTTCATTATTTAATAGTGCATTAAACAGCGTATTCACTCCGGTAATCGTAGTGAATACGTGATTTTTCAGCTCTTTAACAAACGCTGGGATATCTCTAGGGTTGGTGATCAACACATTGAGTCCACCAATCTCAATAAACAGCAGGCAATTCACGGTTAGCGCAAAAACATGATACAGCGGCAATGCGGTGATCACGATTTCTCGTCCTTCAACCAATACCGGGCCATAAGCCCCTTTCGCTTGCAGTAAATTGGCCAACATGTTGCGGTGAGTCAGAATCGCCCCTTTTGCTACTCCTGTCGTACCACCAGTGTATTGTAAGAAGGCAATATCTCCCCCTTTCATAAAAGGTTTGATGTACTGCATTCTTCGGCCACGTTGCAGTGCTTTTCGCATCGAAATTGCACCAGGAAGATGGTACTTAGGCACCATTCGCTTTACATATTTCACCACAAAGTTAACCAGAGTCCCTTTGGCTCTAGGTAGCTGATCACCTAAATTAGTGAGAATGACATTTTTAATCTCGGTCTTTTCAACCACCGCTTCTAAAGTGTGAGCAAAATTGGAGACGATCACGATGGTTTTAGCGCCAGAATCAATCAACTGATGCTCTAATTCACGCGGGGTATAGAGAGGGTTAACATTCACAACCACTAGACCAGCACGCAGAATGCCAAATAGGGCGATTGGGTATTGAAGTAGATTAGGCATCATTAATGCGACACGGTCGCCTTTTTTCAGCTTCAATTCATTTTGTAAATAGGCAGCAAACGCTCGACTGCGCTCTTCCAATTTACGGAAAGTCATCACCGTACCCATATTGTTATAGGCGGGTTGATCGGCAAATTTATGAACCGAAGTTTCAAACATTTCTAACAGCGATTGATATACGTCTGGGTTGATCTCTGCTGGTACATCCTGCGGATAACGCGAAAGCCACATTTTTTCCACGCTGTTTCTCCTATATTTATCTATTTATTATTCTATTAACGGTCATAATCACAAGCTGAGTAGTTACTCTAAATTAGAGTATAAGRGACTCATAATTATGGTCAAATATAAAATTTAACTCTGTACGCCATACGATGTTAATGGTTAGTTAACAGAATTTACATACTCAACAATACGCATAGCGGTAAGCTTAGGGTTTTCCAAGTGGCAATGATGTCCACCCGGCATCGTTTCAACACTTAYATTTTTAAAATGATTAATTCTCGTCTGCATACTCTTTAGTCTTGAGTACCCTTTTTCACCCAAAATAGCTAACACAGGGCACTCTATATGACTAACAATGTCTAAAGCATGAGCCTCAGACATCCGATAAAGCGAGTCGCATTTTAATTTAGGGTCATGGCTCCAACGTATCGTCTCACCATCAAAATAGGTTCCTCGGTCAACTATAGGTTGTAATAACGTTTCAGGGAGGTGGTTGACTTGGCTTCTTAAAAACAGAGCTTCTTTTCTGTTTTTAAGTGCTCTAGAGGGTTTTAGCCTGACTCGACTACGACTTAATACTCCATCCCTTAATCGTTTAGAAGCCGTTGTGCTCGGCTCACTTAATGGCCCTAGCCCTTCGATCATTAATAATGCAGTGACTTTTTCAGGAAAAGCGGCACAGTAACAGCTTGCCACCAACGCCCCTAAAGAGTGCCCAATAATGACCAATTTTCGACTCGGTAACCGAGCAATTATCTGATGTAACAGGTCAACATAATCCACAAAATGGTAAAAGTTATTAGCCCCTCTAAAAGTCGATAACCCATGCCCAGCCCAATCAAAGCTAACACAATAGTGATTATCACTTAATTCAAACAGAGCATTCATGGTGGTTTCAAAGGTGGCACAATTGTCCTGCCAGCCATGTAAAAGCAGTAATGTATATTCTGAATCAGGTCTGCCAATGGTGCGCATTGCAACCTCTCCACCATCAAGAGCCATCGTCGATTCGGTTATCATTGTGCTGTGACTTCTTGAGTGATTTTGCCTGTTGCGCGACCACCGTGAGAACGAAAGCTTCGGCAATACAGTCCATAACAAGGAGAGTGATAAGAGCCTACATCATTAATGATGACTCGCTCCTCGACCTTCCATAGTTGGTGTCCGTACCCTACAATCACAGGAAAACGTTGAACAAACTCTCCGACTTTCCCCTCTTCATCAGGGGCACTGTGGCCAATAACCGTAATTAATCGGCCTGCTGAATAGGTCACAGGATCCACAAAGCCATCAAAGTAAGCGACAAAACGGCCTTTAGGCTCGGTACTAATACTGGGTTTCCCAATAGAAGAAATTGGAAGGTTAACGACTTCGATTCGAGTTTTATCTTGTAAGTTCTCTACAAGAGCAATCACACCACCTAACCGAACATCGCCACCAGAACCTTGATCATTCACCAACCGTTGTAACGTCGTCATCGGTTCAGGGGTCTGGGATTGTAACGCCTCAGGAAGCGAGGTGCAGGCGGATAAAAAAAACGACAATAACACAATAAATAAGCGGTAATTCATAATTAACTCGTTGTTTTAAGAGAGATAAACTTGATTTATCATGGGGTGAGATTAGGTATAAATATCGACCCCCATTAGTCGTGAAAGTTCATCTCTTTTCTCTTGATGAAAAACGTTCATGTATTGTTCTAAAGCTTGTCGAGACTTTCCTTCTGGCAGATCATACTGAATATGGGCTTGAGCATGCTCTTTTTCGCTCAACGTTAAATCATGCCGAGTTCCAGATTCAATACCACGCACAACCGCAGTAGCGACCTTCGTCGCTTCAGTGTTTAGCGGCCTATCAGTTGCAATAGGCACGACTGATTTTTGCTGTTTTACGCTCTGTGTGTTCGGCGTAATCGCCGGTGGCATACCTTGAATCGAAACCATAATGTCGACGTTATTCCTTATTCCCTACCTGGCAGTTTTTTCCACGTCACTTTATCGCGTAGATAGACTGGGCTGGCATTTTCGGCCTCAACCGCTTCATTTCGTTGAAACGCAAACTGAGCTAACATGGCCATATCTTGAGCTTCAGGATATAAAACCCCGCTCTCAGTGGTGGTTAATGCTAATCCACTGAGCACTTCTGGGTATGCAGCCCATCCAGTGCCAACCGTCAGCCATTCACTCTCTATATCTTTAGTTTTAGCTAATAGTTCTTCAGGAGGCAAGACACATTCAGCAAAACTTGGCGCCCAATCACCATCACTTTGGCGTTGGTACATTCCCCAATATACTTCTCCCATGCGGGCATCAATTGCCGCAGCTACCTGTGTGGCTTGATGATGCCTATAACCAGCTTGCGACATAGCAGCAAGTGTTGATACACCAATCATTGGAAGATCAGCGCCATACGCTAAACCTTGAGCGATACCTATGCCAATTCTTACCCCAGTAAAGCTACCAGGACCACGTCCAAATGCTAAAGCATCCAGTTGAGAAAGAGATAAACCGCTCTCAGATAATACTTGATCAACCATGGGAAGAATCTTAATGGTATGCTCACGTGGAGCAACCTCACATCGAGTTATCACTTCACCATCCATTACGATGGCAACAGAGCAGTTTTCAGTTGCTGTATCAACAGCTAAAATTGTTGCAGACATTGGAGCCTCGGACAAATTGTAGATTTCTGTATGAATATAAATTTAGGTGTTACGTTTTTTCGCTCTCATTACTCGCTAGGAAATCAGAAACCAAACTAAGATCTCGTGTCCTAGGTATAGGAGGAAGGCTATGCAAAAAAACCGAACCGTACTGTTTGGTGACTAAACGGTTATCGCAGATAATTAACACCCCTTTGTCTTTCTGATCACGGATCAAGCGCCCAACTCCCTGCTTTAAAGTGATCACCGCATCAGGGATCTGAACTTGAGAAAAAGGTTCCCCCCCTTTAAGACGACAGTCTTCAATTCGCGCCTTTAACAGCGGATCATCGGGAGCAGTAAACGGTAATTTATCGATAATAACACAGCTTAAGGTGTCTCCCCTAACATCTATCCCCTCCCAGAATGCCCCTGTCGCAACCAAAAGCGCATTACCCAATTCCATAAACTCAGCCAACAATCTTTGCTTAGACGTTTCGCCTTGAACCAATACGGGGAGGTCTAACTGTTCTCTAAAACGCTCGGCGAGCTTTTTCATCATTTGGTGCGAGGTACACAAAAAGAAGCATCGCCCTCCATTTTTGATAATCACTGGCAGCAACATCTCCACCAGTTTCTCGTCCATGCCAACGCTGTTAGGTTCTGGCAAAAATCTTGGTACGCATAATAGCGCTTGATTTTGATAATCAAAAGGGCTGGGCAGAGAAAATTGCTGTGCAGGAATCAATCCTAATCGCTGAGTGAAGTGACTGAAGTCATCTTGTACTGCCAACGTCGCAGAAGTGAATATCCAGCTTCCTTGCTGCTGTTCAATTTGATCTTTGAATTTTTCAGCGACAGAGAGCGGAGTGATGTGCAAGGTGAAATGGCGTGGTGTGCACTCAAACCAGTAAGAGTACCCCGTTATTGATACATCACAAACCCTCTCTAAACGGGCTTTTAATAGCGATGCTCTATCAAAAGCAGTATCAAGCAGTTGACTACGACCTAATGCAATTTTTAATACGTCATGCACCAATTCTAATGCATCTTTCAAACGTAAAAGCTCTCGTTTAATCGGTTCAGATTTTAAGGCATCTCGCCAGTTACCGCGAAAACCAGGATCGCCTAACACAATGCGTAAATCCATAGCTGATTGAGAGAGGCGGTCTGCGATTTTTTGCAGTTGTCGCATATCTCGCGCTTCAGTCCGATAGCCAATCTCTATGTCTTTGGCTAAGTCCACCAACTGCCGACTTGACAGGCTCTGTCCAAAATAGTGACTGGCGATATCGGGAAGCTGATGCGCTTCATCAAAAATAAAGACATCCGCCTCAGGGATCAACTCACCAAATCCCGTCTCTTTAATGGCAATATCTGCTAAGAACAGATGATGATTCACCACTACGATATCTGCATCCATGGCTTTCGCTCGCGCTTTATTTACAAAACAGTCGCCAAAGCTTGGGCACTCTTTTCCTAAACAGTTGTCATTACTTGAGGTGACGGTTGGAATTAATGGGCTGTCTTCGGCAATCGCATCACACTCTCCTAAATCGCCAGATTTTGTCGATGAGGACCAGCGACGAATTTTAACCAATTGAGAGAGCAACGTTGGATCTGAGTTACTGTCATGACTCTCAATCATCTGTCGACTTAAGCGATCATGACAGAGGTAGTTGGATCGTCCTTTTAACAACGCGACTCTGCCAGTAAACGCTAAAGCATTCACCATTAAAGGTAGGTCTCGGTGAAAAAGCTGTTCTTGCAGATTTTTTGAACCGGTACTGATTATGATTTTTTTACCACTGATCAGAGCGGGGGCAAGATAAGCAAAGGTCTTTCCCGTTCCTGTTCCCGCTTCAACCACCAACTGAGACCCATTTTTAATGGTGTTATGTACCGCGTTGGCCATATCGAGTTGAGGTTGGCGAGGCTGGAATCCTGGGATTACTTTTCCTAATGCGCCCGAAGCTGAGAATATTTTTGAAATCATAAATTATGTTTATTCATACAGTAGTGAGCGGGTAAGTATGCCAAGTTTAAGATGTGCAAACAAGCGAGAAAGCTTTGACCTGCGCCTTGTTTATAGGTACAACAATAAGAGACACAAAAAAAACATAGCCTGGATGAATAATGGAAAGAAAAGTACTCCTCACCGACTGCCCCGACTCTCGTGGTCTGATCGCTCAAATAACGAACATCTGTTACAAACATCAACTTAACATTATTCATAATAACGAATATGTCGATAATACTTCTGGTCAATTCTTTATGAGAACCGATCTGGAAGGCTATTTTAATGATGAAGTATTGCTCGCTGATCTCGATAGAGCACTACCTGAAGGGAGCCATCGCGCTTTAATCAGCTCTTCACGAAAAAAAGTGGTCATCATGGTGACTAAAGAGTCTCACTGTTTGGGTGACATTCTAATGAAAACCTATGATGGCAGCTTAAATATTGAAATCGCTGCTGTGGTCGGAAATTACGATGTTTTGGCCAGCTTAACGGAAAAATTTGATGTTCCATTTCACCATGTCTCTCATGTGGGTTTAAGCCGAGAAGAGCATGAACAGAAAATGTTGGATATTATTCACCGTTATCAAGCTGACTATATTGTACTGGCAAAATACATGCGCGTATTAACCGAGCAGTTTGTCGCCTCATTTCCACACAAAATAATCAATATTCATCACAGCTTTTTACCCGCCTTCATTGGTGCAAAACCGTACCAACAAGCCTATGATCGTGGGGTTAAAATCATCGGAGCAACCGCGCACTTTGTTACTAACGACTTAGATGAAGGTCCGATCATTAAACAACAAGTCATTCCGGTTGATCATAATTTCAGTGCCCAAGATATGGCACAAGCGGGGCGCGATGTTGAAAAAACCGTGCTCAGTAAAGCACTGAACAAAGTGGTTAATGACCATGTGTTTGTTTATGGAAACCGTACGGTAATTCTATAAGAATTAACGAGTTAAAACGCCTTTGTTTTGACTCGTTTATTTCACTTACTGCTGTTCACTCTCAATAACCTTCTTTAAAGAGTGCGGGTGCAGTTTAATGCAGACGCCATTTTTCTTAAAGGCGATAGTGGGATTAGATAAACGTTCATTCTCCCCTTGAGGACTGTTTAATTTTACCTTAATGCCCTTTTTCTCTAATTCACTCCACTGCTCTTCCAGTTTAGGAAATACGGTTAATACATCATCCAAAAACGTCTCAACGGTCACAGCAGTTGATGGAATTACCCATTCAATATGCTCCCACCCCTGTTGTTCATACAGCTTCTCTCCTGGATAAGGCAGTTCAAGACACTCAACTGACCATTTGCCAGCCTTAACAGGTTCATCAAAACCCAATACGATAATAGGCCTGCCGTTGATCATTGCACTTGACCACTCTTTAGCAAAAGAGAGCCATTGTTGATGAGACTCTTTGGCCGTATTAAAGTCATTAATTCTTACTGCTATGTGATCGGCTTGGTAATCGTCTAATTCAATGCCAAGCTCATGAATTAATCCATCAATTTTTTTCATGAAAATTGGCAGTGAATGCAATAAATGTTCCGATGAGAGAGACTGTACTTCTAAGTTATTCATATTTTTCTCTTCTAAATGCGATCAAATGGGAATGAGATACTGAATAAGATAATCAGCGTCAAATTTGGACAGAAAAAAAACAATTCTGTTCAACTTTAGGATGTTAAAAGGAGATACTTTACTGGTATTATAGGGCAATAATTCTGACCAATATATCCCAACAGTCGTCAGAAATTGATTCTAGCAATTCTGCTTTTTAAATTTAAGTTGTCCAAAGGAAAAGCGTGTGAATATTCAAGCACTATTAAATGACAAGGTTTCTCAGGCTCTCGAAGCCGCAGGTGCGCCAGCTAATAGCCCAGCAGCGGTTCGACAATCTGCAAAAGTTCAATTTGGTGATTACCAAGCTAACGGTGTTATGGGCGTTGCTAAAAAATTAGGCACGAATCCACGAGAGTTTGCACAAAAAGTTATTGATGCTCTTGACCTTGACGGCATTGCATCCAAGGTTGAAATTGCCGGTCCTGGATTTATTAATATCTTCTTATGCAGCAAATGGCTCTCTGCACAAACAGATGCCGCGATGTCTGACTCTCGTTTAGGCCTAAATGTAGAAAAACAGCAGAACATTGTTGTTGATTACTCAGCCCCTAACGTCGCTAAAGAGATGCACGTTGGTCACCTACGTTCAACCATCATTGGTGACTCTGTCGTGCGTACGCTGGAGCACTTAGGTCACAATGTTATTCGCGCCAACCATATCGGTGATTGGGGAACACAATTTGGTATGTTAATTGCCAATTTAGAACGTGTTCAACAAGAGCAAGGCGAAGTGTCGATGGAACTTTCTGATTTAGAAGCTTTCTATCGCGAATCTAAAAAGATGTATGACGAAGATGAAGAGTTTGCTGCTCGCGCTCGTAACTACGTGGTTAAATTACAAGGCGGCGACGAATACTGTGCCAAAATGTGGAAAAAACTGGTTGATGTCACTATGGTGCAGAACCAAATCAACTACGACCGTCTAAATGTCTCCTTGACCCAAGAACATGTCATGGGTGAGAGTAAATATAACTCAATGCTTCAGGGCATTGTAGACGATCTCAAAGCACAAGGTTTAGCGGTTGAGAGTGATGGCGCAAATGTGGTTTACCTTGACGAATACAAAAACAAAGATGGCGACCCAATGGGTGTTATCGTGCAAAAACGCGATGGTGGCTTCTTATACACCACCACCGATATTGCCTGTGCTAAATATCGTTATGAAGATCTAAAAGCCGATCGTGTGTTGTACTTCATCGATTCACGTCAGCACCAGCATTTGATGCAAGCGTGGACCATTGTTCGTAAAGCTGGCTATGTACCGGAAGACGTGACGCTTGAGCACCATGCGTTCGGCATGATGCTAGGTAAAGATGGTCGCCCATTTAAAACCCGTGCTGGTGGTACCGTGCGTCTTGCAGATCTTCTTGATGAAGCTCAAGAGCGTGCAACTGCCCTTATTGAATCAAAGAACAAAGATTTATCTGCTGACGAAAAATCACACATTGCCACTACCGTTGCAATGGCTGCAGTTAAGTATGCTGACCTGTCTAAGCACAGAACGACCGATTACATCTTTGATTGGGACAACATGTTGGCCTTTGAAGGTAACACAGCACCTTATATGCAGTATGCTTATACCCGTGTTGCGTCTATCTTCACTAAAGCAGGCATCTCTGAAGCAGACTTAACTGGAACCATCTGTATTGCAGATGATAAAGAGAAAGTACTTGCTGCTAAGTTACTTCAATTTGAAGAAGCAGTTCAATCTGTCGCTCGTGAAGGTCAACCGCACTTAATGTGTAGCTACCTGTTTGAGCTTGCTGGAAACTTCTCTAGTTTCTATGAGGCTTGCCCTATTCTTAATGCAGAAGAAGCAACGAAACAGAGTCGTTTGAAACTGGCTCTACTAACGGCAAAAACCATTAAACAAGGTTTAGATCTGTTAGGCATTGAAACCTTAGAACGTATGTAAATTCTTGGTTATTAAAAAAGCCCTGTCATTTTGAAGTGATAGGGCTTTTTTTATCTACGCTCAACCTGGTTAGTACAACTGACTGCCATCTGGCCTTGAGCGCAGTAAGTTTAACAGCCACATATACTGCTCAGGACGATCTTGTACTAAGGTTTCAATGGCTTGATTCATCGCTCTTGCATCGGTCGCTTCATCGCCACTTGGTAAATTCTCAATGGCAGGTAACACATGAATTTCATAGATGCCGGTTTCAGAATTATACGCTGGCAACATAGGAACAACTTTTGCTTTTGATAACTTCGCCAGTTTACCAAATCCTTTCAGTGTTGCTTTTTGCGTACCAAAAAATGGAACAAAAACACTCGCTTTTGGTCCATGGTCTTCATCAGGGAGATAATAAGCAAGGTAGCCTTCTTTAATCGAACGAATCAAAGGTTTAATCCCCGCACTTCGAGCATAAATCTTTCCGCCATACTGAATTCTTTGTAAGTGCATAAGCCAATCAGTAATTGGGTTTCTTTGCGGCTTCATCATAGTCGACACTTGATAACCACGTGAGGCGAGTAACACCCCGGCAAAATCAAGAGCCCAACTGTGAGGACCTAAAATAATGATATTTTCACCCTGGTCGAGTAGTGAAAACAAATGCTCACCACCAATAAACTTGCCTCTCTTTTCATTAAACTTACGGCTGCGCACCAGTCGCTCTGAAAAGCCAAGCATAACTTGAGCACCTGTAACGTAAGATTTGAATAAAATATCACTTCGTTCTTCAGCACTTTTTTCAGGAAAGCAGTGTTGCAAATTTAGCTGAGCACGTTTCATGCCTCGACTGGGACGTTTTAAAACCTGCTTCACAACCCAAGCCGCCAGTGAATCTCGAATTCGAAACGGAACAAAAGCTAAAAAGAAAGCCAAGACAATACCGAGCCAAGTAGGCCAGTATTTTGGATGTAGAAAAGACCACTGAAAAGTGGGTGAATAGAGTGATTTGTCTACTTTTTCTGTCATGCTATAAGTGTCTACATATTTAGATAGAATACTATGGTATAACATTCAGAAACCTTAAGGAACTGGCTAATGACTTTTACCTTACACCCACGATTATCCGCCGATACAGATAGGCTTGGCGAACTGCCTCTTACTTTAGTCCTACTAAGTAAAGAGCATGTTGGCCCTTGGATCATTTTAGTCCCCAAGGTGCCTGAACTAAAAGAGATACACCATCTTCCAGAGTCATCACAAATCCAGTTGATTAAAGAGTCGAGTTTTATCGCTCAACTGCTTGAGAGTCATTTTTCTCCAGATAAAATTAACCTTGGTGCTCTGGGTAACCTAGTACCACAACTGCATTTGCATCACATTGCACGATTTACTTCAGATATCGCCTGGCCTGGCCCTATTTGGGGGAATACGGACGGCAGTAAACGCACGATCCAACAACAACAGCAACTGATCAAGCAACTACAAAAGCACTTAGCAGAGAATAGTGAGTTCTCAATAGATTGATCCAGACAAAAACACCCTATTCGCTCTACCACGAATAGGGTGCTTGAGTAATCCATTTTCAGGACACCGTACATTACCTGAGCACGGTCACCGACAGCTCATCACTGCCATTACAGCGGTACCAAACCTCATCTGCCTGTTGACAGTTCGCTGAATCACCAGAGCCAAGCAGTTCACGGCTAACCTCTCCTCGTTGAATCCAAACATCAAGCATGGCATCTACACCGTCTTGACTCATCCCAAACTGTTTAACCAACTCAGTTCGACTCACTCTACCGTGCATCTGAATATAAGATTTCAACTCAGTAAGAATCATACCGCAACACTCTCTAAGCGTTCGCTCTTCTCCCCTTGCAGCTTCAACATGTACACCGTGGCTGCCATAATCGCAATAAAGAAAGCGATCCAACCAGCGCTCTGCTGAGGGTGATCAGAGAAGTGAGCGATTTGATAAAAAATAGTCGCAAAGACGTAGGCTAACAGCATGGTCCAAGAAGAGATAAACAGAGCGTACTTTTTACCAAACTCCCTTACATAAGCTCCAACTGCGGCAACACAAGGCGTGTAGAGTAAAATGAAAATCAAATAAGAGAATGCTGCAGCGCCACTGACAAAGTGAGACTTTAGATTACCAAATATCGAATTATCAACCTCTTGATCAGCCGCTACAGATTCGGAATCTGTCAGATCCCCCACATCAACACCTAGCGGGTCAGAATAGTTTAATCCAGTTAGATTGTCAGGGATTGACATCACCGCATCCGTTAGACTTGCCATTAAATCAAACGTCTCAACGTCATCATTCGACGGTGAATAGAGGCTATTCAGTGTACCAACAACCGCTTCTTTAGCGAAAATACCCGTAATAATGCCTACGGTTGCCTGCCAATTATCTTCCTTAACACCAATTGGGGACAACAGTGGCGTAGCATACTGTGCAGCTTGTGAAAGCACCGAGTGTTCACTGTCTTCATTTCCAAAGCTTCCATCCGTTCCGAGAGAGTTAAAAAAACTGAGAATAGTCACCACCACCACAATCGTTTTACCCGCGCCTAATACGAAGCGCTTTAATTTCTGCCATGTTTTGATCAGCACGTTTTGCAACGTTGGTAACTCGTAATCAGGCATCTCCATTAAAAAATTATCACTGCGTCCTGGATAGAGGGTATTTCTAAGCAGTATACCGGTGAGTACTGCGACCACGATGCCAAGAATATAAAGACCAAACACCACATTTTGACCATCTTGAGGAAAGAATGCTGCAGCAAACAGAGCATAAACAGGAAGGCGAGCACCACAAGACATAAACGGAGCCATCGCCGCCGCCAGTTTACGCTCTCGCTCTTGCTCTAAGGTTCTCGTTGCCATGATGGATGGCACATTACAGCCAAAACCCAATACCAGTGGCACAAACGCTTTACCAGGCAAACCAATTTTTTGCATCACCTTATCAAGCACAAATGCCGCCCTCGCCATATAACCAGAGCTTTCTAAAATGGCTAAAAATAGATAGAGACAACCAATAACAGGGATAAAGGTAGCAACCGTTTGAATACCGCCACCTACACCGTCTGCAATTAGCGTCACTAACCATACGGGAAGGTGTGCATCAAGAAGAGCGTGAGAACCATCAACTAGCAGCGCTCCAACACCGATATCAAAGAAATCAATAAATGCCCCACCTATGTTTATCGAAAACATAAACATCAGGTACATCACTAAGAAAAAGAAAGGAATACCGACAAATTTATTCAACAACACCCGATCAATTTTTTCACTCAAGCTATGGCTTACTTTACCATCTTGTTTACGGAAACGTTGGCAAACTCCATGAAGGAAGGTGTAACGAATATCAGCGATATGAAAATCAGACTCAATGGTGACTGACAGTTTATTTTTAATATTCTCAATTCGGTTACGCTCATCTAAAGCCAGCGTATTTAATACTAATACGTCGCTCTCTAACGCACGAATGGCTAACGATCTTGCTGTTGCAATTTGATCGTTAAAACCGGTTTCTATCTCTAAAATCGCCTCTTCGATATCACAACCATAATCGAGCATAAGTTCATTCATCTGAATGCCCTGCACGATCAGCTTATGCAGCTTCTCTTTAAATTTCAGTACTTGTTGTTTGTTATTCGCAGACAGAGTCAAGATAGGACAACCAAGCGTTTGCTCAAGTTTTTTAACATCTAATGTCTGACGCTGACGTGTTAATACATCCATCTTATTGAGCACAATCACCATAGGGCGACCTAACTCACGCAGTTGAAGCGTCATATAAAGACTACGTTCTAAACATGAAGCATCCACGACATTGATAATCACATCGGCAGGGCTAGTAAGAACCGCTCGAGCGGCAATACTTTCATCTAAACTATTAACGTCATTGCCACTATCAAGCGAATAGATTCCGGGCAGATCCGTTAATAAAAAATCGTTACCTGAACAGCTATATTGTCCGGTTTTTTTCTCAACAGTAACCCCTGCCCAATTTCCCACTTGCTGTTTGGAGCCAGTCAATCCATTAAAGAGGGTGGTTTTTCCACTATTTGGGTTACCAACGGTCAATATTTGATAGTTCATACTTCAACCTCAATCAGTTCCGCTAGCTGTTTTCTAAGTGCTAATGATGTTCCTCGTACACTGATTTGAAGTGGGTCTCCCATAGGAGCACGTCTGATTACAGCAACCTGAGTTTGAGGTAATACCCCCATCACCATTAATTTCTTTCTAATATCTGCTGAGAGAAGTGACATATTTGTTACGGTGACGACGGCACCGTCTTCTAATTCGATCAATTTCATAACTTAACCACAAATGATAACGATTAGTATTTCATTAAATACTACTCTTACCACTCTATCCTGTATTGAGCCACGTCAAGGTTGCCCTTGAAAATTAAAATTTCGAAAATAATTTTTATTGTGATTAAAATTGAATTGCATCTTTATGAAGCAAAATCACTGTTTTAATGCAAAGCTGCACACTGGTTTAATTATGTTAATAA
>NZ_JAKJSQ010000025.1:0-53452 GCF_050337105.1 Aliivibrio kagoshimensis | reverse complement strand
GCTGTATCTTATACTCTACGCGCTGAAAATTGGATGATAAAATATACCGAGCAACATACTAATTATAGCGGTTTTTTTATATTTATTAACAAAAATTATCATAAAACACTCAACAAAACTGCTAATACCGCATAAAATATACCAATACTCTCTCCTCTTTTCTTTAAGGATACTATGGTGTTTATTAGCGATCTCGACATTAGTCAAAATACCCCACTCTCCAGGGTTGAAAAAATTGCATTAAACGCAGGTTTATCAGCAGATGAATTCACCCCGCAAGGCAAATTCAAAGCAAAGGTGAGTCTTGACGTGATAGATCGCTTAAAGCATAAAAAAAACGGAAAACTTGTATTGGTCACCGCGATCACTCCAACTCCTCTCGGTGAAGGAAAAACCGTCACCACGATTGGTCTAGCGCAAGGTTTAGCTAAGCAGAAACAGTCCGCCATAGCCTGCATACGTCAACCCTCAATGGGACCGGTATTTGGAATTAAAGGAGGTGCAGCCGGTGGAGGGTATAGCCAAGTTGCTCCTATGGAAGAGCTCAACTTACACTTAACAGGGGATATTCATGCTGTCACCTCTGCTCATAACCTTGCTTCCGCGGCGATAGATGCCCGTATCTATCACGAACAAAAACATGGTTATGACGCTTTCAGTGCAAAGACTGGGCTCAACGCCTTACAAATCGATACGAAGCAGGTAACTTGGCGGCGGGTGATAGATCACAATGACCGGGCGCTTAGAATGGTTACCGTTGGTAAAAATGCCCCTTCAAAAACCATCAATGGATATGAGCGAGAAGAGGGTTATGATATTACCGCCGCTTCAGAGCTTATGGCCATTCTTTCTCTGGCCACCGACCTTCAAGATCTGCGCAAACGAATCGGCAAAATAGTCATCGGTTTCAATCTCGATGGGCAGCCAGTTACTACTGAAGATCTCCAAGTCGCCGGTGCGATGACCGTCATCATGAAGTCAGCAATCGAACCCACACTAATGCAAACGTTAGAGGGCGTTCCTACTCTCATTCATTCGGGTCCTTTCGCTAATATTGCTCATGGTAACTCTTCAATTATTGCTGATAAAGTTGCCCTTAAGCTTGCCGACTATACCGTGACGGAAGGTGGCTTTGGTTCAGATATGGGTT
Source organism: Aliivibrio kagoshimensis (assembly GCF_050337105.1). Lineage (NCBI taxonomy): Bacteria > Pseudomonadati > Pseudomonadota > Gammaproteobacteria > Vibrionales > Vibrionaceae > Aliivibrio > Aliivibrio kagoshimensis. The sequence goes on along the minus strand of NZ_JAKJSQ010000025.1, from coordinate 52,302 downwards.
TTGAAAAAGCCTGTAACATTAAAGCCCAATATGCTGGTTCTGGACCAGATTGTGCGGTATTAGTTGCCACTCTAAGAGGTTTAAAAGCCAACTCAGGAAAGTACGATTTAGCTCCAGGTCAACCCTTCCCAACATCAATTTCCGACCCCGATGAAGCCGCTCTGATCGCAGGGTTTGAAAATTTAAAATGGCACATTGATAATGTTCATAAATATGGTGTTCCCGTCGTAGTGGCGATTAACCGATTCCCGCAGGATTCTAGTGAAGAGCTTGAACAACTTAACGCCATGATCAACGACATTGATGCACCTTACTCCATCAACGTCGCTACCAGTGATGCCTTTTGTAAAGGGGGGGAAGGCGCGATAGACTTGGCTAACCAAGTCATTACGGCGTGTGAGCAGCCATCAAATTTCAAACCCATCTATCAGCTTGATCAGAGCTTGGAAGAAAAAATCATGGCAATATCAGAAATTGGTTATGGCGCAACGAACGTAACACTTTCTGAACAAGCCACTGCTCAACTCAACAAGTTCACAGCATTGGGCTTTTCTCATTTGGCATTATGCATGGCAAAAACCCCCCTCTCCATCACCTCCGATCCTTCAGTTAAAGGAGCACCCACAGATTTCACACTGCCAATTAGAGAGTTGAAGCTGTGTGCAGGCGCTGGATTCATCTATGCATTATGTGGGGAGGTCATGACGATGCCAGGGTTATCTGAAAAACCCGCCTTTATGAATTTGGATATAGACCAACAAGGAAATATAATTGGCCTATCCTAACAAATAGCTAGATACCTGTATCAAGATCAATTAATTTACATATGATTTACTGCTAATCTACCAGCAGATTTAGTTTTTAAGAGGTTACACAATGGAAATGACAAGCGCACAGCGTCTAATTTTATCAAATCAATACTACTTAATGTCACAAATGGACCCTAACAACGCTGATAAATACACGCGCTTACAGACAATTGTTGAACGCGGATATGGCCTTCAAATTCGAGAGCTTGATAAAGATTTTGGTTCTGTTACTGAAGCTGAATGTCGTGAAATCATCGACATTATGGAGATGTACCATGCCATGCAGGAGTCAAATAACCTGCTTAGCGATGATGATAAAAACAGTGTTGACCAACGTCGTTTAAACTTCTTAGGTTTTGATATTGCTACCGAAGCTCAACAAGTAAACTACGTGCGTTTTCTTAAGAATTCTGAAGGTTTATACCCTCAGTTTGATAGCAGTGATCATCAATTTAACAGCCAAGTTCCAATGCTTGATAAATACCGTCGTATGCTAGCAACATGGCGCGAATGTCCTCGACAGTATCATTTATGTCCAACGGAATTATTGCAGATCTTTAACGCTTAACACGTTTGAATCAGTATATTTAAAATCCTTGCTATTTATAGTGAGGATTTTTTATGTCTGTAAAAAAAGACCTACTGATTAGGTAGGCCAAACTCACAGGAGAACGGGTTTTTACAAAATTAAGCGGATACTTTTTCCTCTAAAACAACTTCAGATTCCAGTGTCACCAAACGGCACACATTGACATCTCCTACCCCTTCTAAAGACTCACACTGAGTGATGACCATATTCTTTACTTTGCATTTTTGTGCATCAGGTAAAAGATGTTTAATCACCTCAACTGACAGCTGTTCAGAGTTACACTGCTTGTGCTCAAAATAGACAGGTTTTACCCCTCTTAAAATTGATAGCTGCCTGAGCAGTACCGTTCTGTCAGAGAGTGCCCAAATCATAGATTGACTCTGGCATCGAGACATAATGAGCGGAGTATTTCCTTGCTCTGTCACGATCGCCACACCAAAGTCTGAACTTTCGCGTGCTGCAGAGATCATGGACGATAAGGCAAAACGTTTTTCAGGGTCCGTGCAGAGGTGCTGTAAACAGTCCCAACACTTTTTTACGCAGGGCGATTGCTCTTCAGCCCCCGTGGCGATACGCACCATCGCTTCAACCGCTTCGACTGGATAATCTCCAGCAGCAGATTCAGCAGATAACATCACGGCATCAGTCCCATCCATCACGGCATTAGCAACATCCAGCACTTCCGCTCGAGTTGGCAAAGGATTCTCAATCATGGACTCCATCATCTGAGTCGCGGTGATCACCGGTTTACCAAAATGACGTGAACGGGCAATAAGCTGCTTCTGAACAAATGGCAATCTTGCATCACCAATTTCTACCCCAAGATCGCCACGAGCAACCATGATGACATCTGACGCTTGCACCATCTCATCAATACTGTGTTCATTTTCTACCACTTCCGCACGTTCGACTTTCGCGACAATTTGTGCATTACAGCCCGCTTCAACCGCTTTACGACGTGCATAGTGAATGTCTTCAGCATTACGCGGGAACGAAATTGCTAAAAAGTCCGCATTTAACGCTGAAGCAATAGAGATATCGCTGATGTCTTTTTCCGTTAACGCCGGTGCCGATAAACCGCCGCCTAATAGATTGATGCCTTTTCTGTTTGACAGTTTGCCACTGTTCAAGACCAGGGTTTTTACCTTTTGTCGCTCTGTATCAACATTAGTGACTTCTAACTGAATACGTCCATCATCCAGTAATAGTGTATTGCCAACTCCTAGGTCATTGATTAACTGAGGGTAATCTAATCCAACACACTCTTTAGTGCCTTCATTGGCATCAAGTGTTGCATCTAGACTGAATTCTTGGCCTTTTTCTAGTTCTACAACACCGGTTTTAAAACAAGAGATACGAATCTTAGGGCCTTGTAGGTCAACTAAAACACCGACATGTTGATTCATTGAGCGTGAAATTGAGCGAACCAATGCAGCTTTTGCAATGTGCTCTTGTGCCGTACCGTGTGAGAAATTTAAACGTACAACATTAACGCCAGCTTGGATTAACTTTCTGATCATTGTTTCGCTTTGACTTGCGGGACCAAGAGTGGCCACTATTTTAGTTTTACACATAGATTCTTCCTATTATGAAAAGAGAGTTAAAAATGGTAATAAAAATGCTATGTAAGATATTTGCAGGTCAATCAAATGTTGAAAATTGTAGAGAGAGTTCAGAATATTCTGAGGGTACTGAACCTCTCTCTACGGGGGGAGCTGTTATTCTAACGTGGTAACTTTTTTAGCATTCCATACAGTTAATGCTAATATCAGAGACAATACTGCTGCACCTAACCAGAAATACTGAGCACTACTGAAGTCATACACTTCAACACCATCAACGACTTGAACATCAATTAATGACGCAGAAATCAATTCCTGAGCAGACGCTGCCATGTATGAACATAGACCAATGAATCCTTTCACCGCACCTACAGCTTTTTGAGGCATAAGGTCACATGCCGTTAGCCCTGCTAGGAAAACCACTAGGCCGCCAATAGCGAAACCAATCATGGTTAGTGCAACAGCATCTACCATTCGGCTAGATGGCCCAAAGAACATTAAGCACATACCAGCGATGTTGATGATACCGTAGATCAATGTTGGGATATGGCGATTAGATTTGAACAATTTATCAGACATCATTCCCGACAAAATTGCCCCAGCTAAACCAGCGATTGGGTAAGCAGACATTGCAAAACCTGCGTCTAATAAGTCGTAACCTTTTGACTCTTGCAGATACAAAACAGCCCATGATGACATTGCATAGCGAGAGATATACATCATGGCACATGCCGCTGCGATTAACCAAAGTGTAGGTTGCTTAAGGATAAACAATTGTGCTTTGCGAGTTTCAGCAGGCGAAGCTTTTACCTTATCTTCAACTTCTTCACCAAAAGCCGTTGCTGCATCAGGAAGTCCATATGTTTGTGGTCGATCTTTTAGAGCAACAAGCATACATAGCGCAGCTGCAACCGCTGCAATACCAGCACCGATGAAACCAGCGCGCCAACCAAAGTAGCTCACCAGTGATGCAGTAAGAATCCAAGTGATCGCCTCGCCAATGTTGCGTGAACCAGCCCATATCGAGTAGCGGCTACCACGCTGTTTGGGAGAGAACCACTGATATAGTGATACACACGAAGGAGCTGAACCGACTGATTGGAACCAACCGTTTAGTGCCCAGAGAATAACGAAGAATGCACTGGCTGTGTTCATCCCCATAGCTATTGCAGTTACCCCTGACAAAAGAAGGGAAATGGACATAAAGCGGCCGATATTGGCGTAGTCAGAAAGTAACCCGTTAGAGAACTTACCTATTGCATACGTAAAAAAGAAGGCCGAACCCATAATGCCGAGTTCTGCTAGTGTTACAATATCAGCATCAAGCATGGGTTTTTTAACCACACCTAAACTTAAACGAACTACGTAAAAAACCGCGTAACCAAAAACAAGCCCTAAAAACACTTGCCATTGGTAGGATTTAAATTTCTTTTGTATCTGTTCCGTCGAACCTTCCATGACAGGTAGGTCTTCCCGAGTTTTGAAGAATCCAAACATACTTCACCCTATTTCATTTTTAATTAAAATCTCGCTAACGTGCGATAATTTGTTGTCGGGGGCTATCTTCAGTGAAAAGGGGGATTGTGACAAAAGGACCATTTCGAGACAATTTTGACTCAAGCGTGGATAATTAGGTGTCAAAAGTGGCCGTTTTATTCAAATGCTAAGATTAAGATAGTGATAAAGTACCTTTTAGATTTTTTCGCTGTGTCATATTTGACTCACTTATAAAAACTGTTTTTATTTATCTATTTATCAACATTTGACTGAACGCACAAAACAGCCTTGGAATGAGACATGAGACCATTACTCTTTTTTGTTATCGCTATTTTCACCTCTCTAATACTGCCATTCACTTCCTTTACAGTAAGTGCAAAAAATGACAGCAATACATTGGTGATACTCACCACACTGTCAGAGAAACCTCTCCAGCCAATCTTAGATGGGTTCAAACAAAAATATAGCAGCGCGAAAGTAAAAGTGATTCATCGTCGTACCTCCACCAGCATCAAGCTGCTTAATCAAGGTTATATCGATGATATTGATGTCGTTATCTCCACATCCCCTTTTTTAATGAATAAGCTCAATGAATTACAGTTACTCAAAGCGGTTCCATCTAAATACAACCCACCCGCTTGGTTAGCTGCACATATTATGGTAGATGACAATCGAGCTGTCGCAGTTGGGTATTCCGGTGCAGTGATTCTCTGGAACAAAGATTATTTAGCGATGAACAAGCTGCCTCAACCTACCCGATGGGAAGATTTAGCCAAACCAGATTTCTTCCAACACATTACGATGAGTACTCCAACCCGCTCAGGAACCACTCAAATGATGATTGAGAGTATTCTTCAGCATTATGGTTGGGATGAGGGCTGGCGTTTGCTGCTTAATATCGGGGCCAACTTAGCCACCATCTCTTCACGCAGCTTTGGGGTCAGCGAATCTATTTCAAGGGGCATTGTTGGTGCTGGTCCCGTGATTGATAGTTACGCGCTCAATTTAACCAACTTATCATTCTTGAGTTATTCATACCTATCAAATGTGGCGCTGATGCCCTCCTTAGTTGGCGTGCTCAATACCCAAGATCAAAATAGACTGACGACACAGTTTCTTGATTACTTTCTGTCTAATAGCGTACAGAGTACAATTTCCAGTAATAGCTTTGCCAAACAACCTATCAATGACCCTAAACTCGCAAAAAATGTTCATTTCATCTTAGATAAAGAAGTAATGACTCGAAGAGAACAGTTGATCAATACCTTATTTGATTTGGCAATTACTCAGCAATTGCCACAACTGCAAGATACTTGGTTAAGCATTATAAAAGCGCAAAAGAGATACCAAGGTAGACCTGATATTCAACAGCAAATTGAGCAAGCGAAAAGTATTCTTTTTCATTTTCCCATTAATGAGGATGAAGCATTAAGTGCTCATCAAAAAACAGTTCGTTACGAAGGCGACCCTAAATACAACCCAGATCTTCTTAAAATTCAGCTTAAGTGGAACCAGAAATTTAACCTTAACCTCTCACGTGCTAGCCAGATAATTATTGATATTAATAAAAAAGAACATAACAAATGAGAACAATAAAATATCACACTATTGGTTCCAAACTCATGCTGGCCTTTGCAAGCTGTACTCTGTTGATCGCGGTGATCAGTGTGGTCGCACTGACCACTTGGAACAATCTCGATACGCATGTAAACACCATATTGAACTCCAGTGTTCCTACATTGAATACCAGCTATCAACTTGAGAATCACAGCGCACATTTACAGTCCTTTGTTACTCAAATCCAAGCCTCTGATAATAAAGCCGAACACAACAGTTTAAAGCTCTCGTTAAATACCGAGATCTCAACCATTAAAGAGGTCATGAAAAACCTTAAAAGAACGCCCGATACGTCGGAGCTTGATTTCGGTTATAAACAGCTGTCAATAGATATCGATATTTTGAGTAATCAACTATTAAGAAGAATTGACAATAGCCGTGTGATTAACACCACGGTAGAGAGATTGCATTGGATTCATCAAGATATCATTGATGAACTGCAACCCTTGAGGCAAGAACTGCAATGGCAGCTGACTCGAATTAACGACGATAATGCGCAGAAAAGTAATCTGAATAACATCAGTGAAGAGTTTTCCATTACTCAAAACATCATGGATAAAGAGACTGCACTCTATAATCAGATAGAGGAGCTGCCTCTTACACCTCATCAAATTCAAATAGACAATGCCTTTCAAGTCATTAAGTACAAGTTAGACGAAATTGAGTCATTAAGTCAGAAGCTATACTACCACTCATCTACGATTGCCTACCGCCAACTGTTAAAGGACCTTTCAACCATTATTCAGCCCAGTGGCGATTTTCAACAGAAGCTGAATGAAAATGTTCAACTGCAAAACGAAATTGATGCCACTAACTCCTCTATTCTCACGCAATTGGCGCTGCAGCATCAGCAAATAAAAAGAATGGTCGGTGATGCCGATTTAACCCTTAAAGAGGTTAAGTTGAGTACGCAAACAACCATTGCCGATGGAAACCGCTTACTCATCATCTGTTTTAGCATCTCACTGGCCATCAGTATTTTTCTTACCATCTACTTTGTCAAAATTCGAATTGTTAACCGACTTAACCAATTAAGTGACAGCTTAGAAGCGATTAACAAAGGTAAGATCGACTCTAAAATCACCGTATCAGGTAGCGATGAAATCGGACAAATTGGCGAGAAGTTACGTGAATTTAGAGCACAGATAAGAGAGATGGAACGTACTAATGCCCTCAACCTTATTAATAATACCCTTGCTAGTATCATCACCTGTGATCTGACCGGAATGATAGAGTCGGTAAACCCATCAGCCAAAAAACTGTTCGATAATAAGTGCTCTCCGGAAAGCAACATGGTGTGGGACTGTTTTATATCGCAAAATAAAGAGAAGCTAAAAGCGCAATTTGTACACACTGGCGATCTGCACCGTAAAGGTTCTTCCACCGTGACACTTTTCATACAACCAAAAAACAAACCGGAAGACATAATTTATCTCAGGCTCAACCTTAACTTATTTGAGCAAGGTCATAGTCAAAAAGTCATTATCACCATCTCCGATATTACTGAACATATTGAGACCAAGCGTATTCTTGAAATGCACGTGAATGAAAAAACCAACTCATTGACCCTTGCCAACCAAGAACTCAAAGGCGAGATACAAGAGCACCGCAGAACGGAGCAGAATCTCAGAGATACCCAAACAGAGCTGATACAAGCAGCCAAGATGGCAGTGGTAGGCCAAGCAATGACCAGTATGGCCCATGAGCTTAATCAGCCTCTCTCAGCTATCTCTACCTATCTGTTTAGCGCTAAAATGGCAGTCGATACTCAGCAGTATCACGCGCTACCAAGCTCATTAACTAAAATCGAAGAACTTGGGGTTCGCATGGGGAAAATCATTAAAAATCTTCGCCACTTTGCCAAGAAACACCCGGTAGATTGCCCTTTGATTGCCGTTGATCTTTTCGAAGTAACCGAACAAGCCTCTGCTATCGTGGCAAATAAAGCCAAACGCCAGCAGACAGAAATCATCAATCAGCTGTCGAAAGGACTTATCACTGAGGCAGACAGCATTCAATTAGAACAGATCATTATTAATTTACTGGTTAATGCTTGTGACGCTGTTGCCAGTGAACAGACCAAAAGCATCGAAATAGTCCATTTAGACTCAAACAATGATTTGCATACCATTGCAATAAAAGACAGTGGTAAAGGGTTCGAACCAGAGATCATTGAATCACTTTTCACACCATTTACTACCACCAAAGAGGTCGGTTTAGGATTAGGCTTGAGTATAAGTAGGTCTATAATTAAACGATTTAATGGTTCAATTTTTCTCGCTTCATCGATAAATGGTGGCGCAATGATCATCTTGGAATTACCTAAACATGACAACAAGTAACCCCTTAGAAATTTTATTGGTTGATGATGACCAAGACGTTTTAGACTCTTATCATCATCTACTCTCTATTGCGGGCTACCGCACTAAGCGCTTTACCGATCCGGTTTCTGCGTTAGCCTTCATTTCCCCTGATTGGCCAGGTATCGTCATCACAGACATGTACATGCCTCAACTGAGTGGCTTGGAGCTGTTAGTTAAATTAAAAGAGAAAGACCCACATCTGCCCGTTATTATGATTACTGGTCACGGTGATATTCCAATGGCAGTAAAAGCCGTCAAACATGGGGTATGTGACTTTTTAGAAAAACCGATTAACCCGCCAGAACTGCTGTCACTGATCAGTAAACATCTACTGCTGCGCGATCAATACTTAGAGCAGAAAAACTCATTGAGTAAAACGTTAAAGCGCGAGCTCATTGGTAAATCGGCACAAGTGAACAAAATTCGAGAGCATTTAACGGAGATTGCCCTATTAGATAACAATATCTGTATTTATGGTGAGTCTGGATCTGGACGCCATAATATTGCCTCTCTGATCCACGGTTTAAGTGCTCGTTCGACATCCTCGTATGTTCAAATAAATGGCAATCAGATTGCTGGTGAGTTCGAAGCGATCTTCACACAACACTCTCAAGCAACTATTGTACTCTCCTACCCTGAGCAACTCAGTGCGAAATCACAATACTGGCTGTCCGAGTTTTTACTCAACCAAGAACGCACTCAAATTAAGCCTATACGATTAATCACCATTTTTAACCACTCACCTGAGTCGTACATTAACGAACAAAAGTTATTACCAGAGCTTTATTATATTATCAATCAGAGCTTCTTAGAGCTTCCCGCGCTTAGGAACCGTCCTGATGACATCGCTCAACTGTTTCATCACTTTTTAAAACAGAGCTGCAAAAAAATTGGCAAACCACTGCCGACAGTAGATAAAAGCTACTTAGTGACTCTACGCTCTCATAATTGGCCAGGTAACGTACGTGAGCTACGTAATGTGGCAGAGCTATTTGCCATCGGCATTGTTAAGTTGATTGGACAGAACAGAACCCAGCCTATTGACCAAGCACACAGTCCTCTTGATGATTTGGTCGATGAGTTTGAGAAGCAGATTATTGAAGATGCTCTATATCTCTTTTCTGGCAAAGTGGCCGATGCAGCTAGCTACCTGCAAGTGCCACGAAAGAAACTCTATCTGAGAATGAAAAAACACGAAATTGATAAAAAAGATTACAAAAACCAATAAATTTGCTCACTCAGAGGGGAGAAACTCCCTCCCCTCTTGCAGCCAGCCAAGGCTCGAAGTACACTTGCGGCGCGTTTATCACAAGGTTATGTTATGTCTTATCTCTGCCCGTTATGTCACCAGCCCTTAGCCAGTAACAACAACCAACTTCGTTGCGACAATAACCATCAATTTGATGTCGCTAAAGAGGGGTATGTCAACTTAATGCCTGCTCACCATAAGCGCTCAAAGAGTCCGGGTGATAACAAAGAGATGATGCAAGCAAGGCGTCAATTTCTGGCCGCGAATCACTACCAACCGATGCAGCAAGCGGTTGCTCGATTATGCAAAAACCATATCGCTGATAATGCTACCGCTATTTTAGATATTGGGTGTGGCGAAGGATACTACACCGCAGAGATTGCCAATCAGTTCACTGACCATGATACGTTACACATTTTTGGATTAGACATTTCAAAGGTGGCAATTAAATACGCCGCGAAACGCTATCGTCACTGTCAGTTTAGCGTTGCATCAAGCCACAAGCTCCCCTTTGCGGATGAGTCACTGGATGCCATCGTCAGGATCTATGCGCCGTGTAAAGATCAAGAACTACAACGTACCCTAAAACCAACAGGCAAAGTGATTACCGTTACTCCTGCCAGTCGGCATCTCTATCAACTTCGTGACGCCGTCTACCAAGAAGTCCGGCTGCATCCGGAAGAGCCTGAAGTCATTGATGGATTTCAACTTGAGCTTGAAGAGAAGCTTTCATATCGCATGGACCTCACTGGTGAAGAAGCGTTAGCACTGCTGCAAATGACGCCATTCGCTTGGAAAGCAACTCAAGAGTACAAAGAGGCGCTACAATCTATGCCTACGTTCAACTGTGAAGCGGATTTTATGATTCGAGTATACAATAAATCAATTGGTATTGATTCTCATTTAGATTGACGAGAGTGCAATACTCCATTACTCTCTATACTCATTTTATGAGGTAACCCTATTGAATAGTAAAGCGGCACTAGCCATCACTCTCATTACCTTGCTGTCTGGATGCCTATCCACAGCCGATTCAGAGAGTGAGCACTCTTCCTCTATTGTTGAGACCTTCTACGACTATCAGCTTTTATCACCGAATCAACAAAAGATCGATGTGACACACTTTACTCAACAGATCAAAGATGCAGATGTGGTGTTAGTCGGTGAGTGGCATACGCACGCAGGGATTCATCGCTTCCAATCCGATCTACTTCGTTCCATGCATCAAATCCATCCAGACGTTGCCCTCTCTATGGAGCAATTCTCCCGTGACAAACAGAGTGTAGTCAATCAGTATCTCAGCAATGACATTGGTGAGCAGACGTTAATCTCTGAGGCTAACGCTTGGCCGAACTACGAAAGTGACTACCGCCCTTTAGTCGAGTTTGCTAAACAGAACAACCTGAATATTATTGCGTCTAATGCGCCAAAAAGCATTGTCAGATGCATTGGCCGGGAAGGCATTGATTACTTAAATAAATTACCTGAAACGCAGAGAGCGTGGTTGGCTACATCGATCTCACTGGCTGACTCCCCTTATCAACGTCACTTCCTCGCATCGATGCATCATGGTACTGAGACGCAAAACCTTAACCAGTATGCTGCACAAGTAACGTGGGATGACACCATGGCTGAAAGCATCGTTTCATACTTGACTGCTCACCCTAACTCTCAAGTCATGCATATTGCTGGAAAGTTCCATATTGAAAATGGTTTAGGTACAGCCGCCAGTATTTTAGCAAGAGCTCCGCACTTAAACGTTGTGGTGGTTTCTCCCATTTCGCCAGATCAAACCGTTGAAAGTGGCAATACCGATTACCGATTACAGGTCATGTCGCCACCAACGCGCTTTATAAAGAGAGAGAATATGATGGCATCATTTAAACAGTTGGCAGAACGCAACAGCGAACTGCAGTGTATCCCTTAAACAGGGCTCTCCCTCTATTCATATTTCTGACATCATTGCCGTGCACTCTATTTCCAAACACTACTTTGGGAATAGAGATGACCTCAACGACCGCAACAAGCAAGCGTCGCTACCACACCTTTTTATTAAATAGTGATTGGCACTCTCGAATTATCGGTTTTTTAGTCGGTATTTTAATGATTGCCATCTACCTTTGGATTTTTCTTGGTTTCTCTAACCTATTGGTTCATCTCTGTCACGCCTATCAGAACAACAGTTGGTCCCATGGCGCTGAAACCATGATTAAGGATGTGGTGATTCTGCTCGCATCACTAGAGTTAATCCGTCTGTTTCAATCCTACTTAATGCTTGGTCGAGTTAAAGTGACCTTTATTCTAGATGTGGCTTTAGTGGTTCTGATTGGTGAATTAATCAGTTTATGGTATCGAGAGTACGAAATTAATGAGGTACTGCTGAGTATATTTGTTATCACGATCCTTACGGCTTTGCGCATTGTTACCACGAAATTCTCTCCTGATAACGCCAACAGTGAGAGTGAGCTCGATAGATAAAACCACGATAAAACGATTACAACCACGAACAACAGCGGTAAACTAGAGCAAATTGACTGTAATAGGTAAGAAGTATGTCTTCTGATTTCTATGGCACCAGTGCCAGTTACGCTAAAAATGAACAGGGCTATCGTGAAAAAGCCCTCAAACTGTTTCCATGGGTCTGCGGCAATTGCGCTCGAGAGTTTGTCTACTCAAACCTCCGTGAATTAACCGTGCACCACAAAGATTCCGACCATACTAACAACCCTAACGATGGCAGCAATTGGGAACTCTTGTGTCTATTCTGTCATGATCATGAGCACTCTAAATATACTGAGCATGACCAATATGGCACAGAAATCAAAGCGGGAGAGGATGATCATCAAGCGGCCACTCATAACCCTTTTGCCGATTTAAAAGCGATGATGAAAAAGTAACTTAGCACTGTTCAGAGGTTGGTGTTGTTAATCCAGCCTCTTCATTTGCTTGTCGCTTCACCTCTTTATTGGTGATCAGAGAGAGTTTTAACAGTTCAGAGTAAAGAGGCTTACCTCCTAACGCTTGAGCAACAAAGGTCGCTCCCAAACAGGTCATTAATAGAGGTAGAATCAACTGGTAGTTATCCGTCATTTCCACCACTAAGATAATCCCTGTCACTGGTGCTCTTACGGTCGCGGCAAACAGTGCCCCCATCCCAGCAACCGCATATACCCCTGGTTCAGAAACCATATCTGGAAATAGAGTCGCGGCAATGGTGCCATACGCTAACCCTAATAGTGTTCCTAACGTCAACATAGGTGCAAATACACCACCGGGTGCTCCTGAGGCAAAACAAGCGACCGTACCAAACACTCGTACTACAAACAGCAACACCATAATCATCCAAGCCATAGGGCTTTGAAACAGTTCAGTGATGAGCTCGATCCCACTCCCCGAGACTTCTGGCCTTAGCAGATATAACAGTGTAAATATGCCCCCAAATACCGCTCCAGTAAGGACAATTCTCGACGTTTTATTCGCCTGCTTTGCTCTTAAGTATTCCGTACTTTTTAATATCCACTTATTGAAATTCACTCCGACAATACCAAAAATCGTGCCGAGCAACAGAAACAGCCACAATGAGTTCAACGGTGGCACGTCAAAATGAGGGATATCCATCACTGCCTCTTGTCCGTGCAGAGATCGCATAACAATAGTCGCCATTGCAGTGGCTAACGTGACGCACTTTATAGAGGTCATGTTATATTTAAATTGCGGACGCATCTCTTCGATCACAAACAGGATGCCTGCCAGTGGCGCATTAAAGGCGGCTGCCAACCCTGCCGCCGCACCTGCTGCCGTTAATATGTGCTTCCCATGTTTATAACGTTTAGCGGTATCCGCAAACATACGTCCGATAGAACCACCAATTTGTATTGAAGGGCCTTCTCTACCCAAAATCATGCCAGAGCCAATAGCCAATGTACCGGCAATGAATTTCACCGGAAGCACTCTCTTCCAGCGAATATCATGAATACCATCTAGTGCCCCTTCAATATGTTGGATACCGCTTCCCGCTACCTCTGGAGCCAATTTGCAGGTCATCCAAAAGGCAATCGCAACCATAACCGCCCCCACCAGCACCGCTAAAACAGTGGTCATAAAGTAGGGAAGTTGAAATCCATGCAGCAGCGACATTCTCTGCTCAGCGACCCACACAATCGCCCCTTCAAATAGAGCAACAATACACCCTGTGGTCGCTCCCACGAGTGCTGACAAAGCAAGAAGCACCATGTAGTCATATTTGGTGGTATAAAGCCGAGGGGATAACCGATGTTTTAGACGCTGAAATTGCTGTAATTTTGCCATTAAGTTTTGCGAACCAGAATTAGAGGTGAGGAGGTGGATGTACACTCTTATTATAGGCCTATGGTTTTGTGTGTGGTGACTTTGTACGCCTCATTTATGCAAAATTAGATTCTATAAGGTTCGCTTTTTATAGTATCGGCAATAAAAAAGGTAAGGCCAGCGCCTTACCTTGTTAATCATTACCGAAAAAGCATCTCTAATTTAACAGTAAACTATCGTCGGCAAGCTCTTCACCTCTGACCTTAGTAAACATTTCAAGCAGATCTTTGACATCCATATTAGCGCGCTGCTCACCAGCGACATCCAAAACAATCTTCCCCTGATGCAGCATGACCGTTCGATCACCACACGCTAAAGCATCTTTCATTGAGTGAGTCACCATCATTACCGTCAAATCAAAGTCTTTAACGACTTTTTTGGTTAAATCGATAACAAAAGCCGCCATACGAGGGTCGAGTGCCGCCGTGTGCTCATCCAGCAACAGTAACTTGCTGTCAGAAAGTGTGGCCATAACAAGGCTCACCGCTTGTCGCTGCCCACCTGACAACAAACCAATATTGTCACTCAACCTGTCCTCAAGCCCTAACCCTAAAATGCTGATTCGCTCTTGAAACAGTTTTCTACGATTGGTTGAGAGAGCCAGTTTCCATGTTCTGGTTTTACCTCGACTATAAGCCAACGCCATATTCTCTTCTATGGTCAATGCACCACACGTACCAGCAAGTGGATCTTGAAACACTCGAGCCGCATATCGAGCTCTTTGATAGACACTCTGACGGGTCACATCATGATCATCAATACAGACTCTGCCTGCGACCATAGGGGTTTCCCCTGTCACCGCACCTAATAATGTTGATTTACCCGCACCATTTGAGCCGATAACAGTTAAAAACTGGTGCTCGGGAACTTCAAGGGTAACACCACGTAATGCCTTGTTCTCAAGAATAGTACCTTCATTAAAGGTAACTTGGATATTATCTAACTGAATCATAATTTCTCCTCTTTACCTATGCTTGAGAGACGGTTTTTTTCGGACGTAGCTTGCCTTTCATTTTCGGGGCTACCAAGGCAACAGCAACAAGAACCGCGGTGACTAAATTAAGGTCAGACGCTTTCAATCCAAACATGCCACTACTTAAGGCAAACGCAACCGCTAATCGGTAAAGTACGGATCCTAAAATAACGGCAACGACTGCCACCCATATTTTTCTTCCTGGGATTAAGGTTTGCCCGAGAATCACCGCAGCAAGACCCACGACAATGGTTCCTACGCCAGACGTTACATCAGCAAAACTGTTAGTTTGAGCAAACAGTGCGCCGGAGAATCCGACAAAAGCATTGGACAGCGCTAAACCAAAATAGGTGTAGAATCCCGTGCTGCCACCTTGCGCATTCACCATACGGCTATTCACGCCAGTGGCACGAAGGGCTAAACCAAAATCACTGGCCAGTAAGCGAATAATGAACCACGCACTCAATAGCACAAGAACACCAACCACTAAGGGCCTTGCATACATAGGATCAAGCCCCATGTTTTCAAATGGTGTAAGAATAGTCTCTTCGCCTAACAAGGCGATGTTGGGACGTCCCATAATTCGAATGTTAATTGAGAAAGCGGCAATCATAGTTAAGATACTGGCAAGTAGATGCAAAATACCACAACGCACAGCCAAGAAACCTGTCACTAATCCAGTCATACCACCAGCAAGAATAGCAAAAACAGTCGCAATCCAAGGATTAACACCAGAAACAATCGCGGTAGCGGCAACAGCAGCGCCCATTGGAAAGCTGCCATCCACACTCAAATCGGGGAAATCAAGTACTCGGAAGGTTAAGTAAACACCCAGTGCCACTAACCCATATACCAACCCTATTTCTAAGGTTCCAAAAAAAGCAAAAGCAGACATTAAAACTCCCTTTATACTGCTAGCCTTACCACTGATTGACACATCAGCAGTAAGGGCGAGGGTAATAGTTCAAGCCGACATCCATCGTCAGCTTATTTGGTTACTCTACGATTTTTGTCGCACGAGATTCAACGCTACTAGGGAAGTTAATACCAAGTGTCGCTGCCGCTTTTTTGTTTAATACCAAGTCTGAACCTTCTGCGATTTTAACCGCAAGATCTCCAGGTTTTTTACCATTCAAAATAGCGGCTACATAATCGGCTGTTTGAACACCTACTTGGTAATAGTCGAAACCTAATGCCGCATAAGCACCATTTTCGATATAAGTTGTAGAACCACCAAATACAGGGGTTTTTGCCATGTTAGCAGCGACTATCATGCCATCAATTGCACTCGCCACTGTATTATCAACCGCGGCGTAAATCACATCGGATTTCTCAACAATGATCTGCGTTGCAGATTGAACATCAGCACTTTTCAGCGCCGTAGCTTCAACGACTTCTAAGCCTTTGGCCGCTGCCGCATCTTTTAATAGTTTCACTAACGTAACCGCATTCGCTTCACCTGGGTTGTAAACCACACCGATGGATTTCACTTCAGGCATAATTTCTAGAATCAAATCGACATGCTGCGCCACAGGCGATAAATCAGAAAGACCCGTTACATTGCCACCTGGTTTATCCGCATTTTTCACCAGTTTTGCTCCAACCGGATCAGTCACCGCGGTAAATACAACTGGCAGGTTACGGGTTGCAGCGACTAAGGCTTGAGCAGTTGGTGTCGCGATGCCAACTAATACATCTGGCTGTTCACCAACAAACTGACGTGCAATCTGTACTGCGATTGCTGGGTTACCTTGTGCCGTTTGAAAGACAAACTCTAAATTTTTTCCTTCAACAAACCCTTTCTCTTTCAACCCATCCAATAGACCCTGACGAGTAGCATCTAAAGCGGGGTGTTCAACGATTTGTGAAACCGCAACCTTTGCGACCTTAGCCACGACAGTCGTTGATGCGAATAGAAGCGATCCTGCTATACATGCTGCTGTAATGATATTCGAAGCTTTCATGCTATCTCCTTGATAGTATTCCGATGTTGTATTTATCCTTGGTCAATTTATTACTTTTAGTTATTAGCCAGCATCGACTAATTTATGACCTTCTCTATTTATCCCAAAAAAATGGCAGAAAATATACATTTTATTAACAATATTTGTCATTTTTTTGCTCTATTAACAGCATTCACCCGATATTTGGTTGCTATATGAATAATTTGCAGACGATTGCATATCGAATTTCAAGCAAAAAAAAGCACTCTAATAAAGAGTGCTCACAGTATTGGCTAGAGAATAACTATCGAAATTAGAACCAGCGTTCTAAGGCATTTTTATCGAGTTGTTTAAATGCTCTATTAAGAATTTTAGCTAACTCTTTATATCTCGGGTTCTTCCTCGCCGGCTCTAAAGCGATGCCTGATTCGACGATCTTTTGATGCAACTCTCGGTACCAACCGGCAAGTGCAGGGGGAAGCTGAGTATTGGAACGATTTCCTAACCACCAAAAACCCTGTAAAGGAAGACTCAGGGCGAACAGAGCCATAACAATCGCTTGAGGTATCGCGCCATAATTTTCAAAAACCATCTGCGTGAGAACACTAATTACCGCGACAGCAGGCATAACTTTGATGGCAAAACGAGTTGTCTTAATGACTCGTTGCTCTGGGAAGATTGGAGCTAACTCTTTTCGAACAGGCCAACTGTCCATGTATTTCTGACCATCACGAAAACGGAATAAAAATTGTTGTTCACTCATTTTAACTTCTCCCGCATTCAAAAAAGTTTGTAATTATTAAAAAATAGCTATAACAAACTTGATTAATATTAATTTTTTTACTGATTTTTTTGTTATCCTACGCACATTAATGCTCTTTAGCTATTTTACCCATTGTTGCTTTTATTTCTGAATAAGGCAACTCTGATTACTCTTCGCTAAAAAGTTCATCAAGCTCTATGTCTCTTTACATAGATTTTATGGCTATTTAATCAAGAATAGACGACGAGTCATAAATGTCGACTATTCTTGAAAATAGACTCTAAATACTACATTACATTTTCAGACAATTAATAGGTAAGCAAACATGTCTAAGCTGGTTTTAGTTTTAAATTGCGGTAGTTCCTCTCTTAAATTTGCTGTTGTCGACCCTGCTACTGGTGAAGAACACCTAACAGGTTTAGCTGAGTGTCTTCACCTTCCAGAAGCTCGCATTAAGTGGAAAATGGATGGCAAACACGAAGCTCAGCTAGGTAATGGCGCCGCTCACGAAGAAGCACTCGCATTTATGGTTGAATCAATCCTTGCTTCTAAGCCTGAGCTTGCACAAAACCTGACTTCAATTGGTCACCGTGTTGTTCACGGTGGTGAGAAGTTTACTAAATCTGCACTTATCACTGATGAAGTTCTACAAAACATTGAAGATTGTTGCGCACTAGCACCACTTCATAACCCTGCTCACATCATTGGTATCAAAGCAGCCCAGGCCGCATTCCCAGCACTTAAGAATGTTGCAGTGTTCGATACTGCTTTCCATCAGACAATGCCTGAAGAAGCGTATTTATACGCACTACCGTACAACTTATATACTGAGCACGCTATCCGTCGTTACGGCATGCACGGTACTTCTCACCTTTTCATCACTCGTGAGTGTGCCAATGTTCTCGATAAGCCAGTTGAAGAGCTAAACATCATCAACTGTCACTTAGGCAACGGCGCCTCTGTTTGTGCAATTAAAAACGGTCAATCTGTCGATACCTCGATGGGCCTGACACCTCTTGAAGGTCTTGTAATGGGAACTCGTTGTGGTGATATCGATCCTGCAATCATCTTCCATCTGCACGACTCTCTAGGTTACTCAATTGAAAAAATCAACACGATGCTGACTAAAGAGTCTGGTCTACAAGGCCTGACTGAAGTGACATCTGATTGCCGTTTTGTTGAAGATAACTACGGTGCAAAACCTGAAGCGACTCGTGCAATGGATGTATTCTGTCACCGCCTAGCAAAATACGTTGCTGGTTACACTGCAACACTTGAAGGCCGTTTAGACGCTATCGTATTCACTGGTGGTATCGGTGAAAACTCTGCACCTATCCGCGAAATGGTTCTTAACCGTTTAGCCATTCTTGGTGTTGAAGTCGATACTGAACGTAACCTTAAAGCTCGCTTTGGCAAAGAGGGTACTATCACCACTGATAGCAGCCGTGTTCCTTCACTGGTTATTTCAACCAACGAAGAGTTAGTGATTGCTGAAGATACAGCGCGTCTAACAAGCAACTAATTAAGCCGGCCAGCCAGTTGGGTTGGCCATTTTCACGTAACGTGTAGAGGAGTTTCTATTGTCTCGTACAATTATGCTTATCCCTGTGGGTGCTGGTGTTGGTTTAACATCAGTGAGTCTTGGTGTTCTTCGTGCAATGGAGCGTAAGGGTGTTAATGTTGCATTCTTCAAACCAATTGCTCAGCCGCGTTCAGGCAGTGAACAGCCGGATTTAACCACAACAATCATTCGTTCAAACAGCGACATGATGGTTGCAGAACCAACAACGATGGCCCGTGCTGAAAATTTGATCAGTAATGACCAAACAGACGTACTACTCGAAGAGATTGTTGCTCACTTTAAAGAAGCAACTAAAAACTCTGAAGTTAGCTTAATCGAAGGCTTAGTACCTACTCGCAAACACCCGTTTGCTAATCAGGTTAACTTTGAAATTGCTAAAACCTTAGGTGCAGAAATTGTCTTTGTTGCCGCACCAGGTACTGATAATCCATCACAGTTGAAAGAGCGCATTGAAGTGGCTTGTTCAAACTTTGGTGGGATAAAAAACAAACAGATTTCTGGCGTTATCATTAACAAATTGAATGCGCCTGTCGATGAAGATGGACGTACTCGTCCTGACCTGTCTGACGTCTTCCATGACGTTGAAAAAGATAATCAAACCAATCTCGAAGTGATGCAGATCTTCAACTCAAGTCCAATTCGAGTGCTTGGTTGTGTGCCTTGGAGCATCGAACTGATCGCCACTCGTACTATTGATATGGCTAAGCACTTAAATGCAACCATCATCAATGAAGGTGAGATCAATAGTCGTCGTATTAAGAGTATTACTTTCTGTGCTCGCTCAATTCCTCACATGGTTGAACACTTCAAGCCCGGTTCACTGCTCGTCACAGCGGCTGACCGTGGTGACGTTATCGTGTCTGCTTGTCTTGCGGCAATGAATGGCGTTGAAATTGGCGGTCTACTGCTAACTGGTGGCTACGAAATTCCTCACCAGATTCATACTCTGTGTGAGCGTGCTTTTGCCACTGGATTGCCTGTATTTACTGCAGAAACAAATACGTGGCAAACCTCTCTTAGCTTACAGAGCTTCAGCCTTGAAGTTCCTGCTGATGATAAAGAGCGTGTTGAACACGTTAACGAACATGTTGCAGGTCACATTGATGGCCAGTGGATTGACTCTCTATCTGAAGGCACTACGGGATCTCGTCGTCTTAGCCCACCAGCATTCCGTTACCAGTTAACGGAATTTGCTCGTCGCGCTGCTAAACGTGTTGTTCTTCCGGAAGGTGATGAGCCACGTACCGTTAAAGCGGCTGCTATCTGTGCTGAACGAGGCATTGCAAACTGTGTTCTTATCGGTAACCCTGCTGAGATTCACCGTGTGGCAGAGCTACAAGGCGTAGAGCTTGGCCCTGGTGTTGATATTGTTGACCCTGAAGAAGTTCGTGAGAAGTATGTTGCGCGCTTGGTTGAGCTGCGTGCCAATAAAGGCATGACTGAAGTTGTTGCTAGAGAGAAACTGGAAGATTCAGTATTCCTTGGCACTATGATGCTTGAACGTGGTGAAGTTGATGGTCTTGTTTCTGGTGCGGTTCACACCACCGCTAACACCATTGTTCCACCATTCCAAATCATCAAAACAGCACCTGATGCTTCCATCGTATCTTCTATCTTCTTCATGCTTCTGCCTGATCAAGTTCTCGTATACGGTGACTGTGCGATTAACCCAGATCCAACCGCTGAGCAACTAGCTGAAATCGCGATTCAATCTGCTGACTCTGCAATTGCATTTGGTATCGACCCTCGCGTAGCAATGATTTCGTACTCTACCGGTGAGTCAGGTAAAGGCGCAGACGTTGATAAAGTTCGTGAAGCGACCAAACTTGCTCAAGCCAAACGCCCTGATCTTATTATTGATGGGCCTCTTCAGTACGATGCCGCTATCATGGAGAACGTTGCTGCTTCTAAAGCACCGAACTCTCCAGTGGCTGGTAAAGCTACCGTATTCATCTTCCCAGATTTGAATACAGGTAATACGACGTACAAAGCGGTACAGCGTTCAGCAGATCTTGTCTCAATTGGTCCTATGCTTCAAGGCATGCGTAAACCAGTTAATGACTTATCTCGTGGCGCTCTGGTAGACGATATTGTTTACACCATCGCTCTAACGGCGATTCAGGCTGATCAAGCCGCTACTGCTGAAAAATCAGTGAACTAATACTGATTATTCACTCGCAATAAAAACGGCCGCTGATTTTCATCAGCGGCCGTTTTTTTATCTTCAATGGTGAAAGCTAAAGTTTTAATCGACCTAGAATCGAGTGTGATAGCGTTGTTCCATCTACTAACTCTAACTCTCCACCCATAGGTACACCATGGGCAATTCGACTTGCTGGGACTTCATGCTCTTGGCATAACTCAGCGATGTAGTGGGCAGTAGCTTCCCCTTCTACCGTTGGGTTCGTCGCTAGAATCACTTCAGTAATGCCACCACGAGACAGACGGTGATCTAATGTATCCAGACCAATATCACTTGGCCCAATGCCATCCAATGGTGACAAGTGCCCCATTAACACAAAGTAACAACCTGAAAATTGTCCCGTCGCTTCAACGGCAACAATATCAGCAGGGCTTTCAACCACGCATAGCTGACCGTTCTCTTTGCGCTTATAGTTCAAGCAAATGGCGCACGTCTCTTCTTCAGTAAACGTTCGGCATTCGCTACAGTGACCAATATCAGTCATTGCTTGGGCCAGAGCCTCGGCCAATTTCAAACCACCTTGGCGGTTTCGCTGTAACAGATGAAAGGCCATACGTTGAGCCGACTTGGGACCCACCCCAGGTAGACAACGTAAGGCCTCCATCATCTGTTCCAGTAAATTACTGGTACGCATTGATTAGAATGGCATCTTAAAACCTGGAGGCATTTGCATTCCACCAGTGACATCACCCATTTTCTCTTTTTGAGTCTCTTCTACACGACGTGCTGCATCGTTAAAAGCTGCTGCGATAAGATCTTCAAGCATATCTTTATCATCTTCCATCAAGCTTTCATCAATCTCAACACGACGAACACTGTGACTACCATTGATGGTGATTTTTACAAGACCTGCTCCAGACTCACCCGTCACTTCCATCTTAGCTATCTCTTCTTGCATCTTTGCCATGCGATCTTGCATTTGCTGGGCTTGTTTCATCAAGTTGCCCATTCCGCCTTTACCACCAAACATATGATTCTCTCTTGTGTGTTGTAGAGTTATAAACTAACAATTAATAGATGGGGCTATTGAACAACAAATTCAAGCCCCGATAACGTGTTAAATTGGGCGTACACTTTCATTATCAATGGATGCTGCATAACGCTCCATCATGGTATTAACATGCTCATCGGCCTGTAAGTTTTGATACGCCACTTGTAATTTTCGTTGATAGAGGCTCTCTCGAAGTTCTAACGGAGTGACACCATCACCGCCTAACTGAACCGTTATTTGACAAGGCTTCCCAGTCACTTCAGAGATACCCTCAGCTAACAGTTGCTGCGCTTTTTCACTATTTAAATGTGCTTGATCACTGCGCAATATCAGCATAATTTGTTCACCCTGTTCATTAGATGATTGCAGCTGATAAGCGGAGTTTAACGCGAGTTGTTGTACCAATTTAGCCACGTTCAAACGATTAACCGTTGATGACCAACCATCTTGTTGCGCTGACTCTTCAACCAGCAGATCGATCATCTCCGGTGTCTTCTCATGCTCCAGAGCCTGTTTCAATAGTGTTGGTGTCACTTGTTCTTTTTCTACTTCAACTTCTGGCTGAGTCGGCTTCCACTGATAACTGTTATCGTTGTTATCATGTGCAGCCAGCCCTTGTTGAGGAGCATCTACATTAATATCTACACCATGAGAAATATCAGTTCGCGACGACTGCGCAACATACGAAGACGGGTGTTTTTGAGCCAGTCGCTCCACCGCCGACGATGCTGTAGTAGTAACAGAAGTCGCTTCACCCTTTTTTGGTGCTGTACCCGGTCTGGTCAACCCTTTTTTTCTGCTTCGTAGCTGATTCAATGCGCCTAAAGCACCTGACTGACCAAAGTTAGCAGGCGTAGACCCTGCCATCGGAGCTGAAACCGGTGACTGTGTGTTGATTGGCGGGGGGGGTGTGGGTTCTCTATTTGCAGCTTCTTGCTCTGCTTGTGCGTATTCGTGATACTCATTACCCTGCTGCTCAATATCGGCTTTAGATGGTTCCTCTGTCGCCATTGATTGCAAAGTCGGTGTTACATCTGTCTTTATAGGCGCTGCCGTCACGTGTTCTGCCTTCGAAGTTGCCTGAACGGGTTCCTGAACCACAGGCTCAGAACTGGGCACTTGAATCGATTCCGGCGAGAACTCAACCGTTGCAACGGGTCTAAACGCTAACATGCGAAGCAAGATCATTTCGACCCCACTTTTTCCATTCGGTGCGAAAGGCAGATCTTTTCGTCCCTGCAGAGCAATTTGATAGCAGAGTTGAATATCTTGTGGGTTTAACACCCGACTCAATAACTCAATACGTCCTGCATCAGGTTGAGTGTTATCTAAACTCGCAGGGAGTGCTTGATACATGGCAACACGGTGTAACTGAAGGGCCAACTCTTTGATTAACCCATCCCATTCAACACCAATATTCGCCAACTCATTCAAACAGTTCATGGTCTGCTGAGCCTGCTTACTGCTCATCGCTTCTAATAAACGCAACGCTTGATCCGTATCAAGTGTACCAAGCATCGCTGCGACGGTATCACTGTTGACGACTCCATTCCCTAAAGCGATCGCTTGATCCGTTAGGCTCATGGCATCACGCATACTTCCCTCTGCCGCGTGCGAGATCAAACTCAATGCGCGAGAATCTGAACTGACTTGCTCTTGTTGCAGCACAAAGTCAAGTTGAGCGTGTATCTGATCCACATTGATATGCTTTAGATGAAACTGCAGACAACGAGACAATATTGTCACGGGGAGTTTTTGAGGATCTGTCGTGGCAAGTAGGAACTTCACATACTCGGGCGGCTCTTCAAGCGTTTTTAATAACGCATTAAAGCTATGCCTTGATAGCATGTGAACTTCATCAATCAGGTAGACTTTAAAGCGGCCTCGTGCAGGTTTGTACTGCACATTATCTAGCAGCTCTCTGGTGTCTTCTACTTTGGTGCGTGAAGCGGCATCTATTTCAAGCAGGTCAACAAAGCGGCCTTCATCAATCTCTTTGCAAGTATTACAGATGCCACAAGGCGTAGCAGTAATACCCGTTTCGCAGTTTAATCCCTTAGCAAAAAGGCGACCTATGGTGGTTTTCCCCACCCCACGAGTACCGCTAAATAGATAAGCATGATGTAGACGGTTGTGTTCCAACGCATTTTCTAGCGCGGTAAGCACGTGAGCTTGACCAACCACATCTTTAAAACGATGCGGTCGCCATTTTCGTGCTAATACTTGATAACTCATAGATTAGTGCCCTACCAAATTAAGGCATTTATCCTAGCATATGAGGCAAAAAGAGACGAGTATTAACAGACTATACGAGCACTCTATAACCAATCCAGGTCTGCTTTAGTGCCCTTCAAATTCACAAATGCTGTAAACATCGATACCTAAAGCAACTAAACGTTGTTCACCGCCAATTTCAGGTAGATTAATAACAAAAGCCGCATGGTCAGCACTACCACCCAACTGACGGATCAGCTTAGTCGTCGCTTCTATGGTTCCACCCGTTGCAAGCAGATCATCAACCATTAGCACTTTGTCACCTTCTACAATGGCGTCCGTGTGGATCTCTAACGTGTCGGTACCGTATTCCAGCTCATAATCTTGAGATACCGTAGCGCGTGGTAATTTCCCAGGTTTTCTTACTGGAATAAAACCTACACCTAACTCTAATGCGAGTGGTGCTCCAAATAGGAACCCTCTCGCTTCAGTACCAACGATTTTAGTGAATCCCATATCGCGGTATTTATCCGCTAGATTTTTAATAGTGGCTTGATAAGCCTGCGGGATTTCCATCAAACTAGTGACATCTCTAAACAGAATGCCCGGCTTCGGATAATCAGGAATGGATTTAATGCTATTTTTTATTAAAGCTAATGCTTCTACATTCATGTTAATACCAATTTATTGAAATGATTTAATTCCAAAACATGGTAGTGACATTATTCTTTTTCAGCAACCGTTTGAATCAAGTTTAGGTCAACTTCTTTACGGCTCGGTAAACGAATAAACCAAAAAAGCAGCATTGATGCGAATAAAAACAGCAACGCTTTCAGCCACAGCAGAGGAACAAACCAAATTGAGAGGCTAAAGCTGAAAATAATCAATATTACCGCTTTCAGTTTCACTCTCTTTGATACTGCGCGATGCTGATTCCAATCCAAGATGATAGGACCAAAAGTCGGATGGCGAGTCAACCAATGATAGAAACGCGTTGAGCCTTTCATAAAACAGCTACTGGCTAATAGTAAGAATGGGGTCGTCGGTAGCAGAGGAAGAAAAATGCCTAATACCGCGATACAGACAAAAATCCAGCCCAGTGCGATATAAATGAAACGTTTTATTGTCATTTTACCTCCCTCTTATCAAGTTTGGTTAAAAATGACCACCTGATAACACTTTATACATGGTCAGACTTGCTACTATCGTCGCAGGCACTAAGGCAACCAACAATCCAATGAAATAGAATATATTGTACGGGTCTTTAAACTCTTGCTCTGTGGTTCCATGTTCCATTATTCACTCATCCCTAATACAGGTGCAACTTTAAAAGAGAGAGGAATATATAGGAAAAATTTAGAAACAAAAACCGACAAAATGTAAGGTTTTTAGCTAACTTAATGAAAAATCGTTAACTACACGTTAAAACAACTATTTTAATACTCTTTTTATGGTACAACTGAAGCTGCTTGAACCAATTTTGTGCAAATGAAGTGTGCCATTATATTGAGTAAGATTAAACGTATATAGTTGGTTTTTTTGGCTGTTCTTTCCCAGTTTGTTCAATACCGGTATACTCATAGATGAGAGATTATTGGTTGTAGCGCCTGGCTGCCAAATTGCAGAAAGCCCAACCGGTAAGATATCAATCTCCTGATCGGCGACATTTATGATACCAAATAACCCTTCAATCGCATCGGCATAGCCTGAATGACTCATCCCTCGCTCAATACGGGCGACTAAATGCTCGAGATTATTCTCATTGGCTTCGGTGTTACGAATATAGTCGTCAAAGAAAGCTCTCACTAATAACGAGGTGCCAACACTGTTCTCCCCACCCGTTGCAGAGTCTAAAATATAGAATACCAAGCGACCATCAATCAGCCATGAGTAATCAAACACAATAGGAAGTTCATCGGTTGACTGCAAAACACGGTAGTTTAACCACCAAGATCCACAATTAGAGTCTCGCTCTGGTAATAGGCCGACCAACAACTCACGTGCTGCATTCGGATTCTCTTTTAGCTGTTGTAGATGCCATTGTAACTCTTGGTCTTCCGGTTGCTCTTCAGAGTCATCGGTTTTAAACCACTGCCCCGAAAAGTCTCGAACCATATAATCGGTTGAATCTGCGTCTTTCAAGGCAGAGGTGAGTGATGAGATGAGCGTGGTTAAACTGTCTAACGGCTTTACTAAAAAATCTTTCACACCATATCGCAGCATTTTAGCCACATCTTTCATGTCACCCGTACCTGAAACAACAATCATTGGCAGCATAGGGTATTGTTGACTCACCTCTTCAACAAACTCTCCGCCGGACATCACTGGCATTGAGAGGTCACACAACAAGATGTCTGGGATACCTTCACGCAGTGATTTAAGACCTTCTAAACCATTTTCAGCAACTCTCACTCGACATGAGAATTTTTCCAAACAATTAGAAACTAATGTTCTAAAAACGGGATCATCATCTACGATAAGAACTTCTTTTTTTGACAGGGAAAGCTCAACATCTTGAGAAAAGGTTGACGGTTTTATGGCGTTATCATCACGAATATGTTCTTGTTTAATTGACATATCTCCTCTCTCGTTCCAACGAACAACAACTTATTTATTATGTACAATACTATTAAAAGTAGTCCTATTTTGTCTTCTCAGCAACCCGAGAACACTCGATTTCACCAAGGAGTCACTAAACTTTTGATGTGAAACAACACACTTTTTATAAGTAAATATAGACTTAAGCATCCTAACCATCTTTATATAAAAATATGGCTAAAAATAGACATGTCAAAACACTCTATGAAATTAGATGATCTTAACCTTTTCCGTCTTGTCGTTAAATATGGCAGCTTTACTTCTGCCTCACGCAAAACATCGGTCCCTGTCGCAACGATCACTCGTCGTATTCAAGCCCTTGAGGAATCATTGGAGATTCGCTTATTAAATCGACATGCCAGAAAACTCTCTCTCACTGAATCTGGCCAAAAGTTTCATGACGCATGTGGCCCTATTTTAAAAGCGTTAATCGATGCCAGTGAACAGATCAGTGATGAGTGCAAAGGTGCTGCTGGTAAGCTAAAAATTGCTGCGCCCGCGAATCTGACGAAAATGATGTTACAGCCAATTCTTAACCAATTCATGCTGCACTATCCAGACATCAATATCGAACTCTTCATGAGCAGCCAACCTGAGCTATTAGACCCAACTGAATGGGATCTCATTTTTAGAATTGGACCACAAAGAGACTCAAGTTTAATCGCAAAAAAAGTAGGCTCATTAGAAGATATTCTAGTGGCTAGTCCACACTACTTAGCCCATTCAGCTCCTTTAACGCACGCCAATGATCTCCACAAACATAACCTACTTAAAGGCCGCCCATTGATAAAGTGGGTACTCAATAATCAGCAAGGTGAAAGCGTAACTATCAATGATGCGGCACGCTTTGAAGCCAGCGAGTTAAATGTAGTTCGTCATGCTTGTGCTGACGGTTTAGGGATCACCCTCATGCCTAATATCATGATTCACAACTACATTGAAAATGGTACTTTGGTTAGAGTATTAAATGATTGGTCTGCCAACCCAAGAGCCGTTTATTTAATCTATAACCACAAAGCGCATCAGCCGGAAAAGGTAAGACTATTTATCGATTTTATGAGTCAATAAACCGGTCAGGCATAGGGTAACGTCTATAGAGCAGAAAATTAATGAATAACATCAAGGCGCTAAAACAGGAGACCCCAATCGCTGCATATTGAAACGAGATATCATGCATATAAGCAATAAAATAGGCAATAACTACGTTACCCAGTGCCAGCATGACATTTTGAACGGCGGAGGTTCGACCCGCAATATCCTCAGTAACGCTATACTGCAAAAATGTCGACAATCGAATCGCAGATAATGAAGAGCTGACACCAAAACAGAGCAATAGCGCAGGCATAGCACCTAATGAGTCAAAATAGCCATAACAGAAAAAAACCGCTGTTGCGATAATTTGATTAACATACATCATATTATCGGAGCAGATTCGCTGCACCTGCTTCTGATAAAATTTGCCCATTACACCACCAGCAATGACCCCTAACGCATAACTCGTTCCCAAAATGGACTGCCAACTCGAGTCACCACCAAATTTCGCACTGACTGTAGGGGTCAATAACACATAGAATGCCCCCAGAGAAATCGCAATGGAGAAGCTACTCATAAGGCGAGTCGTGAAGGCTTTATGATGGTTGCAATAGGTAAAAAACTCACGCCAACTGGTATTCAGGTTAGTGTTGCTGTACGCCTTCTCACTTTGCAGATCACTGTCTAGGTCAGCCCATTTAATCAGTATAAAGCAGAGTATAAAAATGACGGTGATCAGCTCAAATAGGTAGATAACCGAATAGGTCGCTAATACAAAACCCGTAAATGAGAGTCCAATAATGTGGCCAAGCTGTGAGCCTGCACTGATTCGACTGTTTACTCTAGCAAGATCTTTTTTATCCACACTATTTCGAACAAACACATACAATGCACTTCGATAAAAGGGCCGGCTAACAAAAATAGTTAACGCACCTAACAGCAAGGTTACTGTTGGCTCATACTCATAAGTAAATACAAATAGGGTAAAAATGGCGATGGAAAAGAAGTTACACAGTAGCAAAATTTTAATTGGAGAGAAGGTATCTGACGCTCTACTGGCATAATACTGCATGCCAGAAACAATGAGAAACTCACTACCAAACGCCGTCGCAAACGCCCACAAACTGCCAGTATGATCAAACAGTAACTTGCCTAACATTAAGGTAAAGATTGCACTGGTCATTTTGGTAAACAGTTCAATATAAGCGGGTAGATATTGCTTCAATCAGCACTCCTTGCTGTCCATATGTAACAAAGCCAGAGTATCTTACTCTGGCTTTCTATTTTTTAGATTAAACCATCAAACCGTTGAGAGAATTACGCCCCTTCGTTGTGGATCTCTAAATTAGCAAGATCCTGAAGTTCCAACTGAGTTTTTGCGTCATCACCACGCAGGCTTTCAAGGTACTCTAGATAGGCTTGGTCGACATCTTTTGTCACATAATGTGCGTTAAACACGGAGGTTTCAAACTCTTTAATGTCTGAATTACCCGCTCGGACGGCATCAACTAAGTCTTCCAAATCCTGAAAAATCAACTCATCCGCACCGATAATTTTACAGATTTCGTCCACTTCGCGGCCATGGGCGATTAGCTCATTGGCACTCGGCATGTCAATACCGTACACGTTCGGGAAGCGAACTTCGGGAGCAGCTGAGACCATGTAAACATTGTTAGCACCTGAGTCACGAGCCATCTGAATAATCTGCTCAGAGGTTGTGCCTCGAACGATGGAGTCATCGACCAACAGGACATTTTTGCCCTTAAACTCACTTCGAATCGCATTCAGCTTGCGACGAACCGATTTTTTACGCTCTTGCTGACCCGGCATAATAAACGTACGGCCAACATAACGGTTTTTAACAAATCCTTGGCGATAGGGTTTATCAATAATCTGTGCAATTTCTAAAGCAATATCACATGAGGTTTCAGGAATAGGGATGACAACATCTATGTCGAGATCATCCCACTCACGCTTGATTTTATCACCCAGTTTTTTACCCATTTCTAAACGAGCGCTGTAGACAGAAATTTTATCAAGAAAAGAGTCAGGGCGTGCAAAGTAGACAAACTCAAAAATACATGGGTTTAATGTCGGATTTTCAGCACACTGCTGAGTAAACAGCTCACCCTCAAACGTAACATAAATGGCTTCGCCTGGTGCGACATCTCTAACAAAGTCAAACCCCACTGCATCTAAAGCAACCGACTCAGAAGCGACCATATATTCGGTACGTTCAGCCGTTTCGCGCTTGCCTAAGCAGAGTGGACGAATGCCATTAGGATCACGAAACGCCACCATGCCGTGATCGATAATCATAGCGGCAACAGCGTAAGCACCTTTCACTAATGAGTGCACATTTTTAACGGCATCAAAAATGTCGACGGAAGTCAGTGGATAGTGCTCTGTTAAATCTATTTGACGAGCCAACACATTAAGCAACACTTCAGAATCAGACGTGGTGTTCAAATGACGGCGATCTTGCTCAAATAAATTCTTACGGATTTCATTAGCATTGGTTAAATTACCGTTGTGTGCCAACGTAATACCAAAAGGTGAATTCACATAGAAAGGCTGCGCTTCAGAAGCGCTTGAGCTTCCCGCTGTTGGGTATCGTACATGGCCAATACCAACATTTCCTTGAAGTCGTTGCATGTGTTTTGCTTCAAACACATCTTTCACCAATCCGTTCGCTTTTCGCAAACGAAAACGATTGCTTTCTATGGTAACAATACCCGCAGCATCTTGGCCACGATGTTGTAAAACAGTCAGGGCATCATAAATAGACTGATTTACTGGTGTTGCACCCACGATTCCAACAATACCACACATGTATTTTAACCCTCGATTGTCAACAATACTGGTATCGTTAGATACCAGGTAAGAAGCTTGATGTCTCTTTTATGTAAGTGAAAAACCACTCAATAATCACTCTAAAGTTAGGAATTAATTGAGACTGTTTCCACCACTGTGAATCAGATAGAGTTGTAAATGCATCGATAAAAAACAGGACGGCGGCAACGATCAATACTCCGCGTAAGCCGCCAAAAACAATGCCTAACACACGGTCCGTTCCTGATAGGCCTGTTTTATGTACCAATTGACCGATAACATAGTTGACCAATGCACCAACGATAAGTGTTGCTACAAACAGTGCAGCGATAGCACTGCCATTTCGAATCATCTCATCATGGATATTGGTAAAGTAAACCGCAAGCTTAGGGTAAAAATTACTGGCGATAAAAAAAGCACCAAACCATATCACTAAAGAGAGCGCTTCTTTTACAAAACCACGTACCAAACTAATCAGTGCGGAGAGACAAATGATGCCTAAAATTACAAAGTCGATCCAAATCATGTTATCTATTACATCTCAGTTGGCGCGCAGTTTACCAGAAAATAGAGCTACGCAAACGTTTGTTTAAGGATTTAGTGGATTAAATTTCAACATTTGGCCTTTTAACTTGAATTTCTTTTCAATTTTAGCCATTTGCTGTTCAAGTTGCTCTTTGGAAATATTGGGGCCTACAACCACTCGAGAGAACTCCCCCTCTTTAGGCTGTTTTGGATATATGTGGGCTTGAAAACCCTCTTTCCTTAACTTCTTAACTAAGTTTTTCGCATTATCCAGATTGCTGAAGGTGGCCAATTGAATCACCCAAGCATTTTTATCATACTCATTTTTTGACTCCACCTTATTCTCTGTCACTACTGTCGTATCGTTCTCATCGACAGTGACGGTAACAGGTTCACTCGGCAGTTCAACGGAGAACTCAACCGGCTCAACAATATCAGCGATCTCCGTTTCAGGAAGCGCTTCGGGTTTAATTGGGATGCTGGCAAACTCTTCTTGAAAGCGTTGTTTCTTACCATCGAAGACATCAGGCAATACAATAATGCCTATTGCAACCACAATAATGGTTCCGACTAAACGGCTCTGAAATTTACTTGCCATTTACACTCCTAATATGACTGTGTTGCCAGTAATCCCATACTTGTCCAACTGTATGAAAAGAACCAAACACAAGAACCAAATCATCGGTTCCTGCCTGCGCTAGCGCAGATTCAAATGCACTGATAGGCTCTAGGTAACTGCTAACAGTAGTTGAGACATAGGGCTCTAATTCACTCGCCGTTGCTGCTCTTGGTCCCTCTAATGAAGCGAGGTACCATGAATCAACTAACGATTGAAAAGGTGCCAATGTCGACGGTATGTCTTTATCATGCAACATACCGACCACTGCATGTAGTCTCTTGTTCGGATAGTGAGAGGTTAACTGATTAATAAGATATTCAGCAGAGTGAGGATTATGTGCGACATCCAATATAATCAAAGGCTTATCGTTTATTCGTTGCATTCGACCCGGTAGCCGTGCACTTCTCAAACCATTCACTATGTTCTCATCACTCAATGCTAACCCTGAACAGCCTAAAGCCATAAGTGCAGTTGCTGCATTAGGCATTGGCAGTGACGGGATCGGTAGCTCAGTCAGCTCAAAAGCACCACAGCTCCATTGCCAGCTTTCATCACCTTGTTGGTATTGAAACTGGTAGCCAACTTGATGAAACTCGGCACCAATGTCATCGGCATGAGCAGATACCGTTGCTGGGGGGTTCGGCTGACCACAGATAGCCGGTTTTCCACTGCGAAAGATACCCGCTTTCTCAAATCCAATCACATTAATGTCGTCGCCAAGCCAATCAACATGATCGACCGCCAAACTCGTAATAACAGAAACATCATGGTCAACAACGTTAGTCGCATCAAGGCGGCCACCAAGGCCAACCTCAAGTAGAACGACATCAACTTGCTGTTGCTTAAACTGATAGAGTGCCGCTAAAGTACCGAATTCGAACAGACTCAGCGTAACGTCTTCTCGTTGAGACTCAATCTCAAAAAAAGCCTTGCTGTGCTCTTCATCACTGGCGTCAACGCCATTAATACGAACACGTTCATTATATTTAATCAGATGGGGAGAACTATAGACGCCTACTTTATAGCCGGCATCTAATAGAATTGACTCCATCAACGCGCACGTTGAACCTTTTCCATTAGTGCCTGCAACAGTAATCACGCAGGGAGCGGGTTTGGTTAATCCAGCACGCCTAGCAACACGTTCAGCACGTTCTAAGCCAAGATCGATACTGCTTGAGTGCAGCTGTTCTAAATAAGCAAGCCACGTCGCAAGAGGCGAAGTGGCTTGTGGTGTAATAAGTTGTGACATCTATACTACTTAGTTATTGTGCATCAGGGCCATCAACAGAAACAACTAACGGAGAAGTTTGATTGGTCATTTTAGCAATTAACCCTCCAATACGTTGACGCATCTCTCTACGATCAACAATCATATCGATTGCGCCGTGCTCAAGTAAAAACTCACTACGCTGGAAGCCTTCTGGTAGTTTTTCACGCACAGTTTGCTCTATAACACGTTGACCAGCAAAACCAATTAGTGCACGTGGTTCACCAATATTAATGTCTCCTAGCATCGCCAAGCTTGCTGAAACACCGCCCATTGTTGGGTCAGTCAATACAGAGAAGAATGGAAGCCCTTTTTGAGAAAGTCGCTCTAACGCAGCACTGGTTTTTGCCATCTGCATTAACGACATCAGAGCTTCTTGCATACGAGCGCCGCCACTGGCTGAAAAACAGATCAACGCACAGTTATTCTCAATCGCCGCATCAACAGCTCGAACAAAACGTGCGCCAACAACCGAACCCATTGAACCGCCCATGAACTTAAACTCAAACGCACAAGCGACTACTGGCATCTCCAATAAGTTGCCTTTCATGACAACCAGAGCGTCTGTTTCACCACTTGATTTTTGGGCCGCAGTAATACGATCTTTATACTTTTTAGAGTCTCTAAACTTTAATAAATCTTTCGGTTCAAGTTCAGTTCCGATCTCTTCACGACCTTCTGCATCTAAAAAGCTCTCAAGACGTTTACGAGCCATCATACGCATATGATGGTCACATTTTGGACATACATTCATGTTACGTTCTAGTTCTACTTGATATAGAACCTGATCACAGGCTGTACATTTTGTCCAAACACCTTCAGGAATCGACGCTTTACGGGTGTTTACGATGTTACTTTTATTTAATATTTTCTCAAGCCAACTCATGGAAGACCTTTTGTTTGATTCCCCCGCAACAACAGCAGAGGATAAATTATTCATAAGATTGAGGATTAAACCACAATATAAGTAATCTGTAGATAAAAAACTGGTTGTACCTATTTTAATTTATGACATTCGCCGAATTATTACTCTACATTCAGTAAATCATCAGGCAAGAATAACGGCCCTTTGGGTACATCAGGAAAGCCTAACTCTTCGGGGTAGTCCACATCAATTAAATACAAACCGTCAGCCTTTGCTGTGGCCGACGCTAAACTGCGATCACGAGCTTCTAACAGCCATTTAATCCATTCTGGTTTTTGATCACCTTTGCCCACACTGATCAAGCTTCCCGCGATATTACGGACCATATGGTGGACAAACGCATTGGCCTTAACATCAATCACAATAAAGCCACCAAATTGAGCGACATTGAGGTGCATCATATTACGCCATGGAGTTCGCGACTGACAGTGAGCTGCTCTAAAAGAAGAGAAATCATTCTCTCCAAGTAAGTATTGCCCAGCCTGGTGCATTTTATTCGCATCTAACGCTTCATGATAATGGCTCACGCCGTTACCTAAAATAGCAGGGCGTAATGCATGATTATAGATAATGTAACGGTAACGTCTTGCTGTGGCACTGAAACGGGCATTAAACGAGTCATCGACAGGTTTGGACCAACGTACGGCAATATCTTTCGGTAAATTGGCATTCACGCCCATCGTCCAAGCGGCAACTTTACGAACAGCCGTTGTATCAAAATGTACGACCTGACCAGTACCATGGACACCGGAATCGGTTCGACCAGCACATTGAACATCTACCGGATGATTTGCGACAATTGACAGCGCGTTTTCCAGCTTCTCTTGCACACTAACAACGTCTTTTTGACGTTGCCAGCCATAATAATTAGTACCGTCGTACTCTATGCCTAAGGCAATGCGCATCATTGATTCACTACTCTACTTGTTCGTTGACAACCATTATAAAAAAAGGTGCCGTTCATAGCACCTTTTTATTTAAGCATTCACACTATTTAGCGATCATTTTTAATAAAAGTGTCGCTTCTGTTTTGAGCTTCTCATCGCTGCTACTCAACACATCTTCCAATAGTTCACGAGCACCGTCGCTATCACTCATCTCAAGATACGCCTTTGCAAGATCTAATTTACTCTGTGACTCTTTATCAATGTCTACATCAAAATCATCAACGTCCCCGATCACATCTGGGAACTCATTAAGCCCGACATTAAGGTCTCTCTGTTCATCAACCTCTTTTAATTCGCCTGATTCACTCTGAGCAATTAAGGTATCGATACTAATGAATTTACTTTCATCTTGTACCGAGTTTTCAAATTCGGGTTGATTAGACCAATCTTCTTGCTCAATCTCTGGCTCTGGAGTCGGCTCAGTCCCCCAAGCACCACTCTCATCCGCAGGGATCTCATGACCATCATCAGTCACGTTCTCTGATTGAAATTTAAAACCACTCCAATCGTCACCCACATCACTAGCGGTTAAACCAACGTCGGATTTCGCTTCTTCTTCACCAAACTGACCCAATTCGGAATCTGAAATAACAAAAGGCTGATCGCTTTTCACTTCTGGTTCTTCACTTGATACAAGGTCAGAGTCGATTTGTGCATCAGCAAGCGCTTCATCTTCACCGTAAACAGGGAAATCAAGTTCATTGAACAGTTGCGTTCTATCCTCAATATCCTGATCGTCTTCCAGCTCGGCAAGCGCTTCATCAACGGAGAGTCCATCCATTGATGCTTCTTCCGCTTCTATTACCTCTTCGTCAGCATCGACTAACCAATCTTCATCTCTTGGTTGGTCTTCATTCAATTGAGCAGGTTCAGCTTGAGGCTCACTTTCACTCTCTTCAATCACCTCTTGTAATGTGGCGACCTCATCACTTTCACTTTCAACATCATCCGTTAACAACTCGTCGAGTAACTCTGCGCTCTGCTCATCGATTCCAAGTGAACTCTCTGAAACAGTGTCTTGTAGAGAAGAGGTCTCTAACGCACTGTCGCTCTCTTGTGGTTCAGTTAACAATTCGTCCAGCAGATCAGTGCTCTGCTCGTCAACGTCTACTGTCTCTTCGGCACTCTCAGCTTCAAGGTTAAGTAGATCAGCTTCACTGTCACTCTCTTCGGATTCCGCTAACAATTCGTCCAGCAGACCAGTGCTCTGCTCGTCAACGTCTACCGTCTCTTCATCACTTTGTGCTTCAAGATTAAGCAGATCTGACTCACTGTCACTCTCTTCGGGTTCCGCTAACAATTCGTCCAGCAGTTCAGTGCTCTGCTCGTCAAGGTTTAACGCCTCTTCATCACTTTGTGCTTCAAGATTAAGCAGATCTGACTCACTGTCACTCTCTTCGGGTTCCGCTAGCAGCTCATCCAATAGGTCAGTGCTTTGCTCATCAATCTCGAACGTATCGTCATCACTTTGTGTTTCAATATTAAGTGCTTCTGATTCGCTGTCATTCTCTACGGGTTCAGCTAGCAGCTCATCCAATAGGTCAGTGCTTTGCTCATCAATCTCGAACGTATCGTCATCGCTTTGCTGTTCAATATTAAGCGCTTCTGCTTCACTGTCACTCACTTGAGTATCAGCCAACAGCTCATCTAATAACTCAGTACTCTCTGCTTCAATTTCAAACTCTGGCTCTTGTTTGTTA
Organism: Aliivibrio kagoshimensis; assembly: GCF_050337105.1. Taxonomy (NCBI): domain Bacteria; kingdom Pseudomonadati; phylum Pseudomonadota; class Gammaproteobacteria; order Vibrionales; family Vibrionaceae; genus Aliivibrio; species Aliivibrio kagoshimensis. The sequence continues at coordinate 15,155 of NZ_JAKJSQ010000025.1, read as the reverse complement.
CTTTCATCGCCGTTCTCAGCCAATAGCTCATCAAGTAATTCTGTATTTTGTTGATCAATTTCAAACAGATCGCTATCACTATTCTCTTCATTCGATTGCTCCACAACCTCATCAAGCAACTTCGTGCTGTCTGCAGATAATTCGAAGCTATCTTCTTCACTCGACTCACTGGTTTCAGTGAATGCTGAAGCAAAGAGGTCATCATGAATGTCGCTGTCTAAATCAAACTCTGTACTCTCGCTCTCTGAACGAACAGGAGAGTCTTGCTCACTGCCTAGAAGAGTATCAAAATCTAAATCATCACTGTTGACTTCAACTTCATCGGTTGCTTCAAGCGAAAACGTATCCTCTTCAGATTCTGGGGTATCCCACTCGATGTCACTGCTTTCATCGTCGAGAGAGATACTTGCATCATTCTCTTCTCCCCCAGAAAGATCAATGCTCTCTGATTCGCCCTCTCCTGAAAGGTCGATACTCAGGGCGTCATCTTCACCTTCGCCAGAAAGATCGATTCCACTTTCATCGTCTATTCCCTCAATTGAGGAGAGCGAAAGATCGAAGTCTTCATCCGTGTCATCATCTGTATCCAAGCCTGAGTCAATTTCATCCAGCGCTCTCTCCATCTCTTCTAAACCAAGCGCTTTAACACCGGCATCGACAGAGAAATTATTAGAGGTCACTTCTGTCTCTTCACTGAGTAACTCTTCTGCCAACGCGTCATCAACAACAGCAGCAAACGGGTCTTCATCTTCTAGAGTACTATCATCAAACGCAGCTTCTTCTGTTGAAGCAAATGGATCGTCACTGTCATCACCAAATGCGGCATTAGGGTCAAATTCAAACTCTTCCGCTTCGCCTTCACTCTCTAAATCAATATCGAGATCATCATCGTCATCAGAAAGCGTCAACTCAGGGATATCGTCATCCATATTGATGATAGGTTCATCTTCAACAACTGTCTGTTGCTCTGGTTCGTCTTCAACCACTTGCTTTTTACGTCGGAACAGTAAGAAAGCAATAAGTCCTGCAATCATTGAGCCCGGAATAAGAGCTAATGCTGCAACCATTGTTGGAGAATCCGCAATGCTATCGATAAGACTAGTTTCGACAGGTTGTTCTTCTTCTTTTAATGCTAGTTTTTGCTCTTCAATGAACTTTTGAACTTCATCTCGAATCCTATCGTCATCGCTAATAGCGTCTTTTAATGCTTCAACTTCGTATTGAACATTGGCTAATTTCAATCTCAGAGCATGATTGCTCTCTTCTAATGCTGAATATTCAACCTCATTGCTCTCTAATTCTTTCTTCAGCGCAACTAAGTCATCATCACTGACCGTTGACTTATCGACAGTAGGAGGGGTGATAGGTGTTACGTCTTTAGGTTTAACCACAGGGGCAACAGATTCAGGTGCGGCACGCTCCACTATGGTTGGAGTGACAGGCACAGGGGTCGCCACAACCACAGGGGCATTCGCTTGATCTAACAGTGCTTGGTGTTCTCTTAGCACTCTTACTGCTGTTGCTTGGCTCTCATTTCGAACTTGAGCTAGGGTTGGGATTCTCAGTGTGCTGTTTGAGTTCAAGCTATGAATATTATTATCGTCAAAGGCTTGTGGGTTCAGTTTATAAATAGCCAATACGGTCTGCTGAACACTGGTGTTCGCTGACGGTCTAAGCCTAGTAGCAATGGACCACAAGGTATCGGTTGTTGAGGTTGGCCCATATACTCGTGTAGTGGCTTGAATTCCACTCGAGACTGTAGAGGGAGTAACTCGAGCTGGATTAACGACTTGTGTGGGAGAAGTGGGTTGTTCTGCTTTTTGTTCGCCATCAGGGCCTACAATTTTTATCGATGCCGCTAAGGTCTGAGTTGCCATGACCATGACAATCGGAGTAAGCGCTCGACGGATGTACTTTAAAACGTTAGACACTAGTGATGCCTCTATCTGCAAATAAAATGGTGATCTTTAAACTATATCGGATAATGAGCACAATACTGTAGCTTTGATTCAAAAATGTGTAATGTAATCAATAAAAAAAACGCTCTAAGAATTACTTAGAGCGTTTTTTTGATTTATGTGCTAGAAATCAAAAGTAATCTCTAATCAGTACTTCGGCAATCTGTACTGTGTTAGTGGCTGCTCCTTTTCGCACGTTATCTGCAACTACCCACATATTTATTCCGGTTGGATGACTGATGTCTTGACGAATTCGTGACACCATCACGTGATCTTTTCCGGTTGCATCTTCCACTTGAGTTGGGTATTCATTGTTATGGAATACTTCAATGCCTTCAGACGCTTCTAACAAACGAACCACTTCTTCAGCATCAATTGGCGCACTGGTCTCAATGTGAACCGCTTCAGCATGACCGTAAAAAACGGGAACACGTACACAAGTAGGGTTAACCGTTACCGATTGGTCAGCTAATATCTTCTGGGTTTCCCACACCATCTTCATCTCTTCTCTGGTGTAGCCATTGTCCATAAACTCATCAATATGCGGCAGGCAGTTAAAAGCTATTTGCTTATCATATGCCTTATTTTCAGCAGGTAGCCCATTTAACAACTTAGCCGTTTGACCAGCTAACTCATCAATGCCAGCTTTGCCAGATCCCGATACTGATTGGTAAGTAGATACATTAATACGATCGATACCTACTGCATCATAAATCGGCTTAATAGCCACTAACATCTGAATGGTTGAGCAATTCGGATTCGAGATGATATTACGATTTCTAAAATCAGCAATCGCTTCTGGGTTCACTTCAGGCACTACCAGAGGTACATCAATGTCGTTGCGGAAGCATGAGGTATTATCAATAATCACCACGCCTTCATCAGCGGCAATCGGCGCCCAACGCTCTGATAAGGCGCTGCCCGCAGAAAACATAGCAATTTGAACTTGAGTCCAATCAAAGTCTTCCACATTTTGTACTCGTACCGATTTTCCATTAAATCGAATTGTGGTCCCTTCGCTGTTTTCACTCGCCAATAGGTATAAGTTGCGAACAGGGAAGTTACGTTCGGCTAAAACGTCGATAATTGTTCTGCCAACAGCGCCAGTTGCGCCGAGTATGGCAATATCAAATTCTTGACTCATGGGTGTCCTCGGTTGTAAATCCTAAATTTGCCAGCGGAGTTAAGTTACTCTCCTCTCCACCAACAACAGTGACTGCACTATACTCTCTTCGGTTCCAATATGCTTTACGCATTGCATCAAATGAACCTTGCTCACCAATTTGGCGACGAAAGAGAGCGTCATCTTTTCGTACATCATAAATCAACTGAATCAAATTGTGCAGCACTGCTTCATCCCATGGGCCATTTAGTCGAACCTCGGGAATTGGCGCAATGGGTAATAAACTGGAAGCCTCGACGCTTTCATGCCGCTTTAAAAAGGAGCAATAGCGATTGAATATCATCGTGGTTCCTCGAGCTTTCCCTTCAAGGCCATATCCTGCAATATGCGGGGTAGCAAAGGAGAGCAGAGGCAGTAGCTCTAGATCAACGTCAGGTTCAAACTCAAACACATCCAATACGGCGCAAAACCCATCTGATCGCTGTAACCGCTGTTTCAATGCTTGATTATTTACCACTCCCCCTCTTGCTGCATTGATAAGAATTTGGTTCGACCTTAATTCTTTCAACTCTATATGGTCAATTAAGTGGTGTGTTGGATGCTCTCCATCTTTTGTTATAGGAGTATGCAGACTAATAATATCCGCTTGGTGTAATAATTCTGATAGCTCAGTAAACTGACGTGGGTCCCCTTCACCCTGTTTGATTGGGTCATTAAGGAGATAGGAAATATTGAGAGCATCGAGACATTGCGCCAAATAACTACCGACTTGACCTGCGCCTACAATACCGACGGTTTTATCAAAGATTGAAAAACCCTGTTGCTGCGCCAATACCATGACACAGCTCAACACATATTCTGCGACACCTACTTTATTGCAACCTGGGGCGGCAGTAAAAAAAATGCCCCTTTTCTGCAACAGACGTTGGTCTACATGATCCATACCCGCCGTAGCCGTTCCCACAAATGCTAATCGATTTGCCTTAGTTAGCAATGCTTCATTAACCTTAGTGACAGAGCGAATCATCAGTGCATCCACATCAATCAGATCATTGGCGTTTAAGTCTCTACCAGACTTAACCACCACATCACCAACTTGACTGAATAACTCTAAGGCATATGGCATATTTTCATCAATTACAATTTTCATCGGCTTACCACGTAAATTCATGTTCACAGAAGGCTTAATTGCTCCTATCATACTCTCTGCGCCCCACGAAACACAAAGATTATGAGCTGAGGCAACCCACTGGAGTAATCATGAGTAAAGAGAGAGTATTTTTCTTCGATTTAATGCGTTGTGTTGCAGCGGTTGCCGTTATTTCAATCCATGTATTGGCGCCCTATCGTCACCTGTATGGTGAGATTCCCTTTGATCAATGGGCGACTGCCGTATCAATTAACAGTATTAGTCGCTGGGCCGTCCCAGTGTTTATTCTGATCACTGGGGCATTAATGTTAAGTGATCAACGTCCTTTTGACCCCAAAAACTACATTCAACGACGCTTTGGGAAAGTACTTATACCCTTCTTAGTCTGGTCATGTTTCTATGCTCTTTTTTCAGGACTCTCCGCAGAGGGCTTTAGTACTAGTCACGCGGTATCAACACTCAAAGCGATGCCTGAACACGAAACCTACTACCACCTAGGATTTTTCTACTACTTCTTACCTCTCTATTTTGTGATTCCTTTTTTCCAACAGTTGGTAAGACGCTATGACGACTTTGCACTCTATGCACTGTTAGGGTTATGGTTTATTTCAACACTGATCTACCTATTCAAAGGTATCGAAGGTTTTTGGAGTTCGAATCTGTGGCTCTACAGTGGTTATCTACTTTTGGGTTATGTGCTCTATCAAAAAATTCCGCTAACGGCCAAATCAACATGGGTAATCGTTACCGCCGGCGCTGCTGCTTTGGGGCTTACCGTTTACTCTGTTATCACGTTAAGCCTTGATGCGGGAGGGTACACAGTCCAACGTTGGTTATCCTACAAAACATTGAATACGGTGCTTGCCGCTGCGTTGGTGTTTGCATTGTGTCGCTATTTTGCAGACTCCCTGCCAGAAAAAGCAAAATCTGCAGTGAGTTTTGTCAGTACACACAGCTTAGGTATCTATCTGCTGCATCCAATATTTTTATGGCCAATGAAGAGTTACGGTTGGTATGACGGCCACCCTGGTTGGGTTATTCCGTTGTGGGTCGTTGTGGCTGGGGCAGCCTCATTGATAAGCAGTTGGGTGATCTCTAAATCGACAAAGACTCAATGGCTATTACCCTAAAAATAACGGACATAAAAAAACAGGCGCTTGAATCAAGCGCCTGTTTTACTTTTATTAAGCTTATTATGCTTGGTATTTCTTGATGACCAATGTTGCGTTAGTGCCACCAAATCCGAAGCTGTTTGACATAACCGTTGTCAACTCTTGCTCACGCATCTCTGTGACAATATCTAGTCCTTTACCCGCTTCATCTAGGGTCTCAACGTTAATGCTTGGGGCGATAAAGTTATTGTCTAACATCAGCGTTGAATAGATAGCTTCGTGAACGCCTGCTGCACCTAGAGAGTGACCCGTCATCGCTTTTGTTGCCGAGATTGCAGGGCAGTTTTCAGAGAATAACTCTTGAATCGCACCTAACTCTTTCACATCACCAACAGGTGTTGATGTGCCGTGAGTATTGACATAATCCACGCCATCAACATCTTGCATTGCCATCTTCATACAGCGCACTGCGCCTTCACCAGATGGGGCAACCATGTCATAACCATCTGAAGTAGCACCGTAACCTACAATTTCACCGTAGATTTTTGCGCCACGAGCTAATGCGTGTTCAAGCTCTTCAATGACCATCATGCCGCCACCACCAGAGATAACAAAACCATCACGGTCGGCATCATAGGTACGAGACGCTTTGCTTGGATCATCATTATACTTAGTTGAAAGTGCGCCCATCGCATCAAACATCATGGTTAGGGTCCAATCGAGCTCTTCACCACCACCAGCAAAAACAACATCTTGTTTACCAAGTTGGATTAACTCCATCGCATGGCCAATACAGTGAGCTGACGTGGCACAAGCGGAACTCATTGAGTAGTTCACACCGCGAATTTTAAACGGGGTTGCCAAACAGGCAGAAACTGTTGAAGACATAGTACGAGGTACCATGTATGGTCCAACACGCTTCACGCCACGGCTCTCTAAGGTCGCCACTGCGTTATACTGGTTGAATGAAGATGCACCACCAGAACCTGCAACAATACCAGTACGGTCGTTGGACACTTGATCTTCAGTTAAACCAGAATCAGCAATTGCCTGCTCCATTGAGAGGTAAGCATAAGCAGCTGCATCGCCCATAAAACGTTTGATCTTGCGGTCAATATGTTCCATTGGGTCCATTTTTAAATCACCCCACACGTTGCTGCGAAGACCTTTGTCTGCAAACTGCTGTGAATAGGTAATTCCTGACTTCCCTGCCTTTAGAGATTCGAGTACTTCTTCGGCATTGTTACCGATACTAGAAACGATCCCCATGCCCGTAATAACGGCTCTTTTCATGATACTTTCCTATATTCATAGACCACTAAGATAATACAGAACTTATACACCGAAAGTGGTCAGCTTTCCAATATCTAGGTACAATCTGACCAAATCTTACTAAAAATTGACTCAATATTGGGGTTTATGTGTCTAAACACACTATTAATAACGCAATTTTAGACTGGAATGATATCGGCACGCCTGTCTCAAATAATTTTGATGATGTCTATTTCTCCAACGCCAATGGATTAGAGGAGGCTCGCTACGTTTTCATTCAGCAAAACCACCTTCCTGAACGCTGGCCTCAATACGATCAACGACGCTTCACCATTGCTGAGACGGGATTTGGCACCGGCCTAAATTTTTTAGCCGCTTGGCAACAATTCAGACAGTTTCGAAACGAACACCCTAATGCGCCTCTGCAAGAGTTGCATTTCATCAGCTTTGAGAAATTTCCTGTCACTAAAACAGATCTTGAGAAAGCTCATCAATATTGGCCTGAACTCGCCGAACTTGCCCAAGAGTTGCGCGATAACTACCCCGTCGCGGTTGCCGATTGCCAACGGATTATTTTAGACGAAGGATTGGTCACTCTGGATCTTTGGTTTGGTGATATCAAAGATTGCATGCCACAAATCTGGATGGATAACTCTGGTGTCGTTGATGCCTGGTTTCTTGATGGTTTTGCCCCGAGTAAAAATCCGGAAATGTGGAATCAGGATTTGTTCAATAATATGGCATCACTCTCCAAAGCGAATTGCAGTTGCGCCACGTTTACTGCCGCAGGTTTTGTGCGACGAGGGCTCATAGAATCAGGCTTTGACATGAAAAAAGTCAAAGGGTTCGGCACCAAACGTGAAATGATTGCGGGTACGCTACTCACACGCACTCATACCGCTAATCACTCACCTTGGTTGGCAGTAACTCGCACAGAAAACATCGATGACATTGCCATTATTGGTGGGGGCATTGCCAGTGCAACTCTGGCTCAGTCACTGGTTCGACGAAAAAAACGGGTCACACTCTACTGCTGTGACAGTCAAGCTGCGATGGGCGCATCTGGGAATAAACAGGGGGCAGTCTATCCACTTCTCCATGGTAATCTAGACTCATTGGCTCGCTTTTTTGCTCCTGCATTTGTCTACGCAAGGCACTACTATCAACAAGCGGCTAATCAAATAGCGTTTGATCATGAATGGTGCGGTGTTACTCAGCTCTCTTGGGATGAAAAGTCTGCCCGAAAAAACGACAAAATCATCGATAAAGGATTCACTTCCGATCTAGTGACTCCGCTCACTCCACAGCAAACCAACCAAACCGCCGGGGTAGAGTGCAACGTTAGTAGTATTCACTATCCAATCGGGGGTTGGTTATGCCCACAACAACTGACTCAAGGGTTGTTCAAAGAGCTAGAACAGTCGGATTACTTTTCTGTGGTTTACGACTGCGATATTACCAAGATGATCCAGCATGATAATCACTGGATCTTAGAGGATAGCCATGGTTCATCGTATCCACACTCCGTTGCTGTCGTGGCAAATGGTCACAAAATTGGCGAGTTTGAGCAGAGTAAAAAGATCCCAGGCACTCCTGTACGCGGTCAAGTTAGCCACATTGCAACGACGAAAGCATTGTCAGAAATAAAAACAGTACTCTGTTATGACGGCTACCTAACACCCGCCAATAAACACAATCAGAATCACTGTATTGGCGCCAGTTATGACCGATTTGATCTCGCGTTGACGTTATCCGAACATGACCAACAAGACAATCAACAGCGACTTGAAAAATGCCTACCGGATGCCAAATGGGTGCACGATGTGGACACCTCCACCAATCAAGCAAGAGTGAGCATTCGCTGTGCCAGTCGTGATCATATGCCTTTTGTGGGCAATGTGTGTCGATTTGACGATTTGGTGGATCAGTACCGTGATTTGCAGAACAACCAAAGCGGCGCAGAAAATGTGCCGGTTTATCAAGGGTTATACGCGTTGGTTGGGCTAGGCTCTCGAGGGTTAAGTTCAGCGCCTCTGCTTGGCGAAATGCTGGCGTCACAAATCTGTGGCGATCCGCTTCCTATGCCGATCTCTGTGATTGAAGCGCTGCACCCTGGTAGGATGTGGGTGAGAAAGCTACTAAAAGGTAAAGCGATAGTCTCTCTTTAAGAGACAGCAGTAGGGGAGTCCGAAAACTCTCCTACTCTGCCGTTAAGCGTTAAATGTTAAAAGAAGCCCAATGGATTAATATCGTAGCTCACTAGGACATTTTTGGTATTTTGATAATGGTCCAACATCATCTTGTGCGTTTCTCGGCCAATACCTGATTTCTTATAACCACCAAATGCTGCGTGTGCAGGGTACGCGTGGTAACAGTTGACCCAAATACGACCCGCCTCAATGGTTCGTGATGCCTTATAAGCAAGATTGCTGTCACGAGTCCATACACCAGCACCCAGTCCAAACTCAGTGTCATTGGCAATGGCTAACGCTTCATCGTTATCTTTAAAGGTCGTCACCGCAATCACGGGACCAAAAATCTCCTCTTGGAAGATCCTCATTTTATTGTCACCTTTAAACATGGTTGGTTGGACATAGAAGCCGCTGTTTAGGTCACCTCCTGGTTTTGCCACTTCACCGCCGATAAGCAGTTCAGCGCCCTCTTGTTTACCCACCTCCATGTAACCCATTATTTTATCAAACTGTTCGCTGGACGCTTGAGCACCAACTTGAGTATCGGTATCCAGTGGATTGCCTTGCTTGATCGTTTTAGCTCTCTCAATCACTTTAGCAATAAAGGCATCATAGATATCTTCGTGGATCAGCACCCTTGAAGGACAAGTACATACCTCTCCTTGGTTAAAGAAAGCCAACAACATACCTTCAACACACTTATCTAGATATTCATCTTCATGATCCATAATGTCTTTAAAGTAGACATTTGGGGATTTGCCTCCCAGCTCAACTGTCGATGGGATGAGGTTCTCAGCGGCACATTTTAAGATATGGTGACCGACTTGAGTTGATCCTGTAAACGCCAACTTTGCAATTCGTTTACTGGTGGCTAATGCTTGACCCGCATCTGCACCATAACCATTAACCACATTAATGACACCCGGTGGGATCAGATCGCCAATCACTTCCATTAACACCAAAATTGAGGCTGGTGTCTGTTCAGCAGGTTTTAGCACCACACAGCAACCAGCGGCCATTGCCGGAGCTAATTTCCACGCCGCCATCAACATTGGGAAGTTCCATGGGATTATTTGACCAACCACACCAACGGGTTCAGGAAAGTGATACGCTGCCGTATTGGCATCTAGCTCAGCGGCACTGCCCTCTTGCGAACGCAAACAGCCAGCAAAATAGCGAAAGTGATCCACCACTAAAGGAAGATCCGCAGCCAGAGTTTCTCGAATGCCTTTACCGTTATCCCAAGTCTCAACCAAGGCTAAGGTTTCAATATTCTGTTCAATACGATCCGCTATCTTAAGCAACGTATTCGAGCGTTCGGTGACAGAGGTTGACCCCCATGCTGCTCTTGCTGCGTGCGCGGCATCAAGGGCGAGATTAATGTCCTTTTCATTGGATGCCGGGATTTTGCAAAATGTCTGGCCATTGACTGGTGAACTGTTATCAAAATATTCACCATCGACTGGCGCGACCCATTGGCCACCAATGTAGTTTTCATATTGAGATTTAAAGTTAACAATTGAATCTGCTGTTCCAGGTTGAGCATAAATCATAACTATATCCTTGTTGATTAAAGTATTTCTGTCACCACTACTAAGGCAAACCTCGGGCCAAAGAGAAACACTTGATGTTAATGAAATGTAAAACTATGATTAGTGAACCAAAATAGGGATAGCGGTTTTACTTTCGCAGGATCAGGGAGCTGTTCAACACTGTTCATCTGTTCCGTTTTGGTACACCCAAAGTGTAACGATATGGAACAGGGATAAAATGAATATACAAATCGACAAAGAACAAAATTCTTGGTTAGACTCCTCATGGCAACGCAGTCGATTTGCCGGGCTTGAAGAGAGCGTGACCCCCGAGCACTTTCGCCTAACAAATTCTGATTTAAAACAGCGCCGCCATGACGCTACTTTGCTCATTCAAGCAATAGAACAGTATGCCTTGCCTCTTTTCGACCAAACCTTGGCTCGAACTCACAGCCGCTTAATTCTTGCTGATACCAAAGGGGTGATCCTTGCCTCATGGGGACAAGAGCACTTTGCTCATAAACTTACTGACATCGCTTTAGAATCCGGTGTCTGTTGGCAAGAGGAGCAAAAAGGTACCAATGCAATAGGCACAGCACTTAACAATCAACAACTGACCAGTATCATCGGTAATCAACACTTCATCACTCAACACCGCTTCTTAAGTTGTACTGCTAGCCCTATCTATTCGGCTACTAATGAACTGTTAGGTGTGTTAGACATTACCAGTGAACAGCAAATACACACTCAACAGATAACTCTCTTAGTACAATCGATGGTGCAGCAGATAGAAGCGGCTTTGATGAACCACATCCCGCATGGCAGCTACCGTTTTGACGTAGCTCTTACACCAAACTTATTACAGTCAGGTTGGCAAGGAGTCATTGTCACCAACGAAAATGGCAACGTCCTTGCTTGTAATCCAATGGCCAAAAAATTGCTCAATCAAAACAGCATGATCGGTAATAATTTTGAACCTTTTTTACCTAAGAAGTGGCCACCTGAGATGAACCAACCCACCACGCTGCTTACTGACAACCAAGACTTGATATTTACTTGTCAGCCACTCAACCGATCCAAACGAACCCTGTTCTCGTCATCAACATTGCATTTGGGTGACAACCGAGTCGAACAGGTATGGCAACAGGCTTGCAGAGTGATCAATAAAGAGATCCCTCTACTGGTTTTTGGTGAAACGGGAACAGGGAAGGAGGAGTTCATCAAACAACTTCACCGTTGTAGCGCGAGAAAAAACAGTCCATTAGTGGCGGTAAACTGCGGCTCACTGCCTCATGATCTGCTTGAGTCTGAACTGTTTGGGTATGCGGCAGGAGCCTTCACCGGTGCGAATCGACAAGGTTACTTAGGGAAAATTCGACAAGCCGACGGCGGTATTCTATTTCTGGATGAGATTGCGGAGATGCCCTTGTCAGCGCAGTGTCGACTACTTCGAGTTCTGCAGGAAAAAGAGGTGGCTCCCGTGGGGAGCAACAGTATCGTCAATGTGGATATTCAGATCATTGCTGCCACCCACAAAGATTTACAACAGCAGGTTGAGCTAGGACTATTTAGGCAAGATCTCTATTACCGTCTCAATGGATTGGCGATTAACCTACCGCCATTACGAGAACGAAGAGACATAAAAGCGTTGATCTCCTCACTGCACCGTAAGTATGCACCTACTCACCAAACACTTTCAACACGTTTACTTGCGACCTTAACCCGCTATGGATGGCCTGGTAATCTACGAGAGCTCGATAACTTAATGAAAGTCACCACACTGCTTGCCGATGAAAAACAGAGCTTAGATATTGATGATCTGCCTGACCATCTAAAGACTCAACTCCTTGACGTTGAACCTTCCAATCTCGTTGGCGATGAACCGGAAGCGACCATTACGTTAAAGCACTCCCTAACCACAAAGTTAGTTAACACATTCAAAGAGAATCAAGGCAATATTAGCAAAACCGCCCGACAGCTGGGGATCAGCAGAAATACACTCTATCGACAGCTGAAGAAATTGAACTTGAAATAGGGGTTAAAGCACCGTTTTATGTACTTTGATCACTATCTTTTTGATCACCTGCGTGGAGCTGACTATGCAGCCAGGTTTATGCGGCTGTTGTGGAAAAAAGATCGCAAACATATTCGGCTCTAGTATCAATTCACACTGATTTCTCATGCTTTCAACTAGGTAGTAATCATTTTCTTTATCATACTCTTGAGCAACAGGATTGCGTTTATCGTACAGAGCAAACTCAATTTTCTCTTCGCCAAAAATCAGGCACTGCACATCAACATACTCTTCATGCACTTCCGCCATTTTTTTGTTTGACTCTCCCGTTTCAAACTCCATGACATTGGCGTAAATATTATCCCCTTCAATCTCATGACGCCCTACCTCAAGCTCCGAAAGATCATTATTACGTAAAAACGCTAAACTACGGGCTAGACCTCCGCTAAGAAGTTGATCTCTGCTGCTGTCGTTTATATGTCCAAATATCATAATTTCTCCTTTTAAGTCACACCGTTTATAGTGAATTTAACTTCACTAATGATTATATTCATGGAGTTTAACTTCAAATGAAGACAATAAAAATGGGAGATAACTCCCATTTTATTCGATGTCATGAAAGCAGTTACCAGAATTTACGATTGTTCTTCTGGTGCTGATTAAACTCTGCTGAGCTAATCACTCCATCACCATTACTGTCTATCACTGTAAACATGGTGTTCTGATTCATATTTTTCATTCTACGCCCTTCAGCCTTTCGTTCGCTGATTCTCTGCTCACGAAATAGATCAAACTCAGTCACATCGATCATCTCGTCACTATTATTATCAATTTGAGCAAAGTTTGGCATATTATTATTCTGCTGAAACCCATTTTTTGCTACTGCTACATTAGCAGCCAACAAACAAGTAGTAGTTAGAGCAATGATTACATAAGCGTTAATGTTCATCATATATCCTCCGTTTTGGATGCTCTTTAATACTACTACTTTATAGGTAATACAGCGTCAACCCGAGTAAATATGTGTAAAGAAATATTGATTAGCTCAATTTAAATCTACCTACAATTTCATGCAGGCTATCACTTGTCTCCGCTAGCTGTTTGGTACTGTTCACCGTCTCACTACCATTATTGTTTAATTGAGAAATCATATCTTGAATCGCCAACATATTGCGGTCGATCTCTTCGGTGACTGAGTTTTGCTCTTCTGCAGATGTCGCTATCTGTACCGTTAGATCGTTCACTTCAACCACTGACTGAATCATTGAGTCAAGTGACACCATCACTTGATTGTTATTATCAACCGTATCTTGACAGCTAACTTTAGTGGTCTCCATCGCATTCACGACATTACCACTCCCTTCTCTAAGCTTCGCTAGCATCTCATTTATCTCAGAAGTGCTCTGTTGCGTACGCTCCGCTAACGCTCTAACTTCATCGGCAACAACTGCAAAGCCACGACCCTGCTCTCCCGCTCTGGCCGCTTCAATCGCCGCATTCAAAGCGAGTAAGTTAGTTTGGCCTGCGATATCGCCAATCACTTCTAGAACCGACCCAATTTGCTCAGTATCTTTACTCATGGTTGAGATAGATAGAGACATACTATCTACTTCACTAACTAGCGCAGATACGCTGTTTGCAGCTTGCTGTACGACCCCTTTCGACGTTTCTGCTTCATCCGTTGCTTGCTGGGTCAACTTAGCAGCACAAGCTGCACTTTCAGCCACCGAGTCAGCGGTAGAACTCATCTCTGTGATTGCAGTAACAATCTGTTCAGTTTCATTTGAGTGTGCCACCAATAAAGCCTGATTAGAGCTCGTCTGTTCACTCAGTTGATTACTCTCAGATTCAATCTGTTTATTCGCTTTATCAACGTCTAACATCATGTTCTGCAAGTTATCAATGAACTGGTTAATACTAGCGGCAATTTTTCCTAAATCATCATTACTCTGAACATCGACACGACGAGTTAAATCACCCTCGCCTTGGGACAGATCGGTCACAATATCTCGTAACGTAGCGATAGGCTTAAATGCCATGTTAATAAAGAAAATACCTAATGGAATAAGCACAAATGCCGAGATGAGCAGAGCAATGGTAATCGCGTTATTCAGACTGTTAGTATTTTTTTGAATAAAACCTTGATCGATAAAGCCATTCAATTGCCACTGCTTTCCTCTCACTTCAAATGTACCAGGGAGCTCAATCAAATCGCCTGATGACTTATTAGAGAACAGAACCGTTTGGTTTGGAGAGATAAGTTCAACGTAGCTGCCCTCAACCGCAGAGCTGCTAAGCTGTTGTTGAATCATACTTAAATCGAGAACAAAGATATCACCTTCAGTATTTGAGCGGGGTACCGTAATGCTGATAAGAGGCTTATCCCCTTCTAGGTAGACGTCACTTAATTTAATCACGCCACCCGCAGAGGCCACCTGATCAACATACTTCTTAGTACGCGTAGCATCTTCAACTTCACCATTCTGGTCAAACACCATACCAAAACTGACTTTCATCACTTCATGGGATTGTGTTTTTTCTTGAATTGATTTTACTTCTAGAAGTCCAAAGTTAATGTTTTCTACCATTAATATTTTATTATTAAGATCAGTGATTAAGTTGTTTTTAACCAGCTGTAGCTGAGCATGGATGTTTTTGGTATCACTCTTGAAGATGTAGTCACTAATATAGTGATTCACACTCATATATGACGTTAAAATGGTAATGGATATAATGGCGCAAAGCGCACCAAATATGACGTTAAAATGGTAATGGATATAATGGCGCAAAGCGCACCAAATA